>JAVZPY010000018.1:0-6413 GCA_038881415.1 Candidatus Micrarchaeaceae archaeon | reverse complement strand
AATCTGCAGCATTACGTGCATCCCTCTCATTTCCTTCAAAGTAGTGCAGTTGGACTTTTTTTGCTCCGGAAGACCTCAGTGCATCCAGAACGTCAGCCATAGAATCACGGGAATGAACAGTAATTGGCTTTCTAAGCCTTATTGCAAGATCAACCATCTGCATAAAAGTGTCTAGCTGCAATTTTCTGTCTTCTTTGGAAATTGCATACTTGTAGTCTAATCCTATCTCACCTATACCAACTATAATGTCTTTATTTTTTTCTGCAATGCCGCACATTTTGTCAATTTCAGAGTGACTAAAAATTGCATTTTGGGGATCCAAACCCACTTCTGGAAAAATAAAAGCACCATCTGCAATAGAAAGCGCTTTTAAACTTGTCTCAATATTTGTGCCGCAAGTAATTATTGTAGTTACTCCAAGCTCTATAGACTTTTTTATAAGGCTAGGATCTGTAAGCAGATCTAGGTGCGTGTGCGCATCTGCAACTGCATCCTTTTGGTCTGTCCTGATTGGCAAATTTTGCAAACTGACGCTTTTCTGCAACATTTTCAATTTACGCACCTACATATAACGGCAGCAAATGAATATATAGATTGATTACGATATTAATATATGCCAGAGCAAGTCAGAATGCTAGACTATGCTGTAATAACTGTGATTGTGCTCTTAGCCATAGTAATAGCATTCCAGTCTTTCGAAATTAATGGCATTAGTTCAAAGCTCTCATCTGATTATTTGTCTTTATCATCCCAAATAAAAGCAGCATCTATAGTTAATCCACCAAACCAATCAAACATACCAAACGAGTCATTCGGTTCTAGGTTAACAAATATAGACCAGCCTCTAAATGCATCAGAGCTATCTATAATAAACAATGCACCAAACTCCTATTTTGAGGAGGCAGCCCAAAAGCTTTTAGATGGCAACTTAACAGATCAGGTAATACTCAACACATATAATAATTCAGTGCACGTAGGGCCATATATGTTAGATGGCAAACCTACAGTTATATACATAGGTGCAATATCATGCGTATTTTGTGGCGAAAACAGATGGGCAATGGCTCTTGCTTTGTCAAGATTTGGTAATTTCACCACATTATACAAAGGCTACAGCAGTTTTGGTGACCATGATCTTCCCACACTGTACTGGGCTGATGACAACTATACTGTGCCAGAAGGCGTAGGGTTTGGAAATTCATACCACAGCAATTACATAAATTTCATATCAGCAGATTACCTATCCCCAATAGTCCAGGGATTCGAAGTTCAGCCGCTATCCTATTTTATTTCAAAGGCTCCAAATTCAACTTACAAGAATGCGCTTATCTTCATGAATGCAACAAAACAATTCCAGGGAACGCCATTCACTTTATGGGGCAATACTCTAATAACTGGCGCTGACGCTGTTGTATTCGGTAATTCAACACCAACATCCGCAACACTGCCTCTTACTTATGAAACCCACTCTCAAGTGCTTTCCCAGCTAAAGAACTTTAATGACCAGTTTGCTTGGGGCGAATATGCAGCAGCAGATGTCTACATTGCCTATACTTGCCCATATATAAACGATACAGCCACAGTGTGCCAGCTTCCGGCAATAAAACAGCTTATCTCATATGTCGGTGCATAAATGCAGTTGGTCAGAAATGTTCGCTATTCGTTAATGCGCATATACTCAAGGCCACTATACTTGCTCCTAAATATTGCATTTGCAATTATATACTACTATATATTTACAGCGATAGTTGAGGCGCAGAACCACGGAATTCTTTTGTTAATAAATGTTCCATCATACGCGCTTTACGCACTTATAATAACCGCTTCTATAACATTAACTCTATCTGTCTACTCGATTAGGAACACTGTTAGAAATGTCGCTGTGGCCTCATCATCTGGGGTAGGTGCATTTGCAACAGTTTTTGGTGGCCTTATAAATGGATGCGGGTGCAGTGCACCACTACTTTTTAGCATATTCTCTTCTTTATTCGGCAGTTCCGCTGCAATATATCTGGATTATGATATAAGCAATTTAAGTCTTCCATTGACGCTAATCCTGGTTGTAGCAAACCTTCTCATTACAATATACTACCTTAATAAATTTGCTAAGCCATCATGTAATCTGAGGCGATCATTTGGCGGCAAAAAGAAAAAATGGTATGACCAAACCAAAGAGAATGCTAACTAAAATAAAGCTAAGGGCGGCAAGAAAAAGCCGCAAAATAAAGCATAGCAGAAATAAGGGGCCTGTGCAACTGCTTCCAATATCAGATTATGCGCTGCAATCTTACGAACATGCGTTAGTAAATGATATAATCAATAATAAAGCAGAGTTAGGTCCATCCTCCGAAGCAGTTAATGCATCCTCAATTCTTCTAAATCTTACAAAGAGCACATCTGATTCTACATTCATTTCAGGCATTAGGATAGGGCGTATAATATATGGCTTTTCATCAAAGTCAGCACAATCTGTTCAAAATGGGCAATTTGATACGTTGATAAGATTCTTTGAAAACGCAGGTTACAAAGTGTCTTATAATTCATTTCCAGGAACCTTTAGCATAAACTTATACTATAATGGTTCTTACCTAGGAATAAAAGGCCATAATTTTGAGGCAGGCATAATAGAAGGCTTCCTAAATGCCTCTGGTTATTATGGGATGCATGTAAGCGAGAAAAAATGCATAATGGAGGGCTTCCAATACTGCAGTTTTGTAGCCTCTTACAATCCAGTCCAACGCTACATACCAGAAGAATCCATACTTAAAGCCGCAATTCATGAAGCTTCTAAAAGCATATCAAACAAGGTTATGCTAGGCCGTGTCACCCACGATTTCAATCCGTCATACATTGCTTTAAGAAATATGCCTGCGCTTTCACAAGGTGATGATGTAGCAATTATTCGCTGCGCCTCTAGCATTGCAAAAGAGGTAGAATTCAGAAGTATAATTTCAAACGGCGGTCTTGCCGCAAAGGGAGCAATTGAGCGTACTATAAGCTTATTAAATATTGGCAGAATAAATGTTAAAAGCCTCAAGCCAATAAAGCTAGAGCTATATATGGACATACTTGCTTCAGGGAGGCTCTCAGTGGCCTTTGCGAAAGCGTTCATTTCTGGCGTGACCGGCGAGCCAATCGCCAAGATAAATGAGTATGTTACTGAAAATGGCAGCTGTGTAATAAGCTTGGGCTCCGCAAAAAATTGACTTGGCGTAAAAATGGCCTTAGAATTCATGGATGGAATTGCCAAGTACATACCATCAATAAAATCTCCAGCAAAGCCTCTGTCGCTTAAAGAAAAAATGGTGTGGACTGGAATAATATTGGCAGTATACTTCGTGCTATACAATACTTATGCTGTTGGAGTAAATACTGTAGACGTATCGCAGCCAATACTTCAGCTAATAAGCATAGTTTTTGCGGCAAGGATAGGAAGCCTAATAACAGTTGGGATAGGCCCGATAGTGCTTGCAAGCATAGTGCTGCAGCTTCTTTCAGGTTCAGGGATAATAAAAATGGATATGAACGATATGGCACAAAAAGCACGCTTCCAATCGCTGCAGAAATTGGCAGCAATATGCCTTGCAGTAATAGAAGCAACGATATTTGTGCTTACTGGATATGTGCCAGTAAACACTGCATCTTCTGTAGGAATTGTCATACTGCAATTGGCGCTTGGGGCCATAGCAATAATATTCATGGACGAAATGATGTCTAAATACGGCATAACTTCAGGCATAAACCTATTTATAGCGAGCGGCGTTTCTTTTGCAATAGTTGCAGGAACTGTAGGCATACTGATACCTGATGCAGCATCAGCCATAGCCGCAGGCGGCGCAGCTGCGATATCAAATGCCATACTGGCCTTTGCCCCGCTGCTCTTCGCAATAGTTGTTTTCCTGATAAGCATATACGCCTATGAGATGAAGGTTGAGCTTCCTCTTGCATTTGAGCAGCTAAGAGGCGTAGGCGGCAGGCTTCCAATACCTTTCCTTTATGTAAGCGTACTGCCAGTAATACTTGCTTCCTCGCTTGAGCTTAGCCTTACGGTGTGGCTTCGCTTCCTTGCAGGCGTTAAAGGAAGCCTTGCAAACCTAGCAAAGTTCATAGCGCTTTACCAGCCGGTAGGAACAGCAGGTGGCGGAACAACGCTCCAGCTTAACGGCGGCATTGCATACTTGATATCTCCTTCATTTCCGCTACCTTACCAGGGTGGCATAGGTGGGTACGGCCCGTATGTAAACTATCTTCTTACACATACTACGCAGCTTTTCATGCCATGGGGCGGTTTTATACTTGTTCCAGAGTGGGTGCACGCAATTATCTATACAGTAGTGCTCATGCTGCTCTGCATAGTTTTTGGCAAGTTTTGGATAGAAATGACTGGGCAGAGCCCTAAGAATATGTCAGAACAGCTGGGCGAAATGGGCTGGCAGATACCAGGGTTCAGGCGCGACCCTAGAATTATAGAGAACGTGCTTAACAAATATATACCAACAGTTACTGTCCTTGGTAGCCTTTTCGTAGGGTTCCTTGCAGCAATAGCAACGCTTTCTGGTGCCGTAGGAACAGGTATGGGAATACTGCTTACCGTTGGCATAATATACATGCTTTACCAGCAGCTTGAGCAGGAAAACCTTTTTGAGGCATACCCTGCGCTTGACAAAATATTAAAATGAGCTGCAAAATTGTATGGCAAGCACGAGGTAGCAAAAAACATAAAGCAAAGGCAGGCCTATCAGAGTTTGCCTACTCTCCTTTTCTGTGCGCGCTTTATCCTCTTTCTCCTTTTTTTGAGCCACTTCCAGCGCATCCTGCCTTTTTTCTTCCATTTCCTAGGTATGCTACCCAAAAATAACACCTAAACAGAAATTATACCCGGCTTTAAAAAGCAATATATTATGACCCTATATAAATAAAAACATAACGATGTGACCGCACTAGCCAAGCTGCAACATATTTAACATTTTAAAGCTAATTCTATATCTGGTGTATTACCTGCAGAATATCTCGGTTCTCCCGCTGCATGGCGGCAGGGCTCCAAAATGGCTTTTTCCAAGGATGGTAAAGCTAGCTTCGCTTATAGCTAATGAAATAATAGAGGAATATGGCGAAGCCGAGATGCTTTCGAGGATTTCAAATCCGCGCTGGTTCCAGGCACTTGCATGCGCTATAGGTTATGACTGGCATAGCAGTGGCACAACAACAGTGACTATGGGCGCATTGAAAGAGGCCCTTAACCAGAATACAGGCATATATATAGCAGGGGGCAAAGGCCGGCAGGGCCTTGATACGCCATCACAAATAGAAAAAGGCGCTGACCTGCTTTCAATAGGGCACAAGGCAGAAGAATTAAAATATTTCAGCAGGATGCTTGCAAAAATAGATTCGGCTATGGTCTATGATGAAATTGGGATATACCACCACACAATTGCATTTTCAAAAGATGGCGATTGGGCAATTGTCCAGCAAGCAATGCATTCAAAAAGCGGCAATGCCATAAGGTTCCAAGCCTCTTCTAGCAAGATAGACAGCTCTGATCCAACTAACGAAGCAAATACCTCCGTGTCATCAAATCTATCAAACATGACAATAGACCTAACATATTCTGCAAACTCCCAGGTAAAAGAGGCTAGCATAGAAGCAATAAACTACGATATAAAAAGTGTATTGCGCTTTGCCGGTAGGCCCTACATGCTGCCATCAAGGCATGAAATAATAAAAACTGACATTACAAAAAACGGCATGGCGGTGCTCGAAGGCCTTTCAGGCCAAGGGCTGCGGAAGTATCCAGAGCTTCTTCTGCAAAAGGGAATAGGCCGCAAAACGCTGCGTTCCCTTGCACTTATATCTTCGCTCATATATGAAAAGGAAGTAGCTGAGCGCGACCCCATAATGTATGCATATAATGTAGGGGGAAAAGATGGAATACCATACCCGATAAATCTAAAAGAGTACGACTCGGTAATAGAAGAGATGAAAGGAATTGTTAGCAACATATCGATTGATTCTGCAGAAAAACGAAAGGTTCTAATGTCCCTTGGTAGATACACATCCTCTTTATTTAACTCGGCGAGAGGATGAAAGCTAGCAAAGGCTTATAGAAATAACCTGCGAAAAATAAATAAGGACTTGTGTAAAATAAAGTGGCATTATGTCCAATGCAGAAAAGATCAGCAGAATACGCGAGAAAGGCGGGGCAACAAGTGCAAAGAGGAAATATCAGACTGCAAAAGTATATGAAATAAAATTTGATAAAGCAAAATCTCAAAACAAAGATCTGATGGATTTCAAAGCAATCGGAATACATTCAGCATGTGAAAGCAAGCATTGCCTTTGAAGCGGGAAGCTCAAAAGTTGCGGATGGGGGCTTCCGCCACATCTGCAAGGCGGGGCAGTTCACTGGTGTTAGC
>JAVZPY010000017.1:0-10508 GCA_038881415.1 Candidatus Micrarchaeaceae archaeon | reverse complement strand
TTTGATAACTTTTCTGAGAATGAGAGCAGCTTGCTATCTCCATATTTTTTGGCGTATGCGAGTATTTTTCTTATAGCCAAGTCGTCCTTAAGTTTGCCTATCCAAAGCGGGCCAGCTACAGACATATCTGCAGAGCATTCTGGGCATTTGCGCGCTGCAATTGCAATGCCCATTATCGATTCTATGTGGCCGCACGAAGGGCAGTGGAGGGCAAAACCTAACGACCTCACGCTTTCAGTTGCATTTCTTGCACCTGCCAACACTTTTATGTTTACGCGCATATAATGGTCATGAAATATTCCAAGCAGCACGTCTATTCCAAAATTAAATTGGGCTAAGGTCCTTGCAATATAACCTATCATTATTCTAAGGCCAACTTCGTGGCAGAGCTCATCGTGCATAGGCTTTGCAGAATATAGCTTTATGCAGGCATCGCGATGTGCGCCGCACAGCACTGCCGTGTCAGTTGCCGTGGCAAAAAGGTATGAGCCTCCTTTCAATACCTTTGCTATATCAAATATGTATGGGTATATCCCACCGAATGGGTCAAGTTCCACAAGCTCGTACTTTTCTTTTGTGCTATTGCAAAATTCCTGTATCCCTACGTTAAATGCTTCTGCAGCAATTCTGCCGTTATCAAGATTGGCCTGCAGCTCTTTAAAAACACTGGGATTTATCTCCAAGAAGGTGCATGCGCTTACTCTTGACTCTAGCATGTACCTCATACCGCGAAGGCCTGTTGCTGCTGTGGCGTCCAGCATCTTTATTGGGCTTCCTTCTGAGCCTATTATTGCTATGCCTATGTCCCTGTTTAGTTTTGCTGCGCTGTTTAGGAATGCTTTTTCATATTTGATCCTGGCTGCTCCTTCACTGTACTCCTTAAACATCCAATATCTCCCTCAGCGAATCGAGAAGCCCGTGAGCGTATGATATGCATGAGAAAGCAGTGTATAAATCCCCTTTATCGAGATAGCTTTTTGCATCGCTCGCATACATCTTTGACAGCTCAAGAACTCTTTTTTGCTTTGCAGTCAAATTTGCCGATGAAACCTTTTCGGCATTGGGGTAAAACATTTCTATGTCCTTTTTTATCCTTTCATGTATTTCCTCAGGCATAGCAAAAGCACCAATCATTTTATAGTTTGCTTAGGCTAGATATATTATTTAAGGTGAACGCATGGAAAGCGAGTGGAGCGATTATACCGATGCTGTAATAACAAATATGGAAGGCGTTATAAAAAGCAAATATGGCGTACAGCTCCGCGAACTGCTTTCTGACCCCGCTTCTATAAAACAGGGGAATGTGCTTGACAAGTTGCCTGGAATAAGGGCTGATATAGAAGCATACCTTGATGAGCTTGCTGATTCGATGGGCCAGGAAAGGAGGGTTGTGGAAGATGCTATGGAAAAGGCAGCTGCAATAACTGCACAGCTGGCCCAGAATATATCTATGCAGTCAAAGCAGTATAAGGTTCCAATATTTAAGCCTGTGGTATTGGATAGGAAAGACGATGACGATACAAAAATTTATGTTGACAACATTGACCAAAGCACATTGGCTGTTATAGAGAAGCTGGCATCATGGTCTACCATAATATTCGACCAAACCTACAAGTATAAGGATTATAGCATAGGCTCATGGCTCTTCAGCGGCCAAAAAGCTTATTCTGTCACTGTATATACCCCTGCAAGCGAGTACATTTCGTTTGAATATACAAAAGAGGAGCTTGAGACCCTGCTTGATGCAGCTGAAGAAGCCCTTCGTAAGTGATTTTGTTTGCGAAGCAAAGTTATAGGAATAACTGGAACTCCTGCTTCTGGTAAAAGTACATTCGCCTCAGCTCTGTCTAACAAGTTAGGAATAGAAAATGTAATTGAGTTGGGCGAAGTAGTGCAGAAAATGCATTTTTATACTTCATACGACAGGCATTATAGGGCATATGTAGCAGACATTGCAGCGCTGGAGAAGTACATAAGGAAAAAATGCGAGGAAAAAGGCGATATTGTAATTGTTGGGCATTTGCTGGCAGACCTAAATATTAGGGTCGACGCAATGGTAGTTGTAAGAGCCAGGCTAGAAAGCCTGCTAAATCGCATGCTAAAAAGGGGATACAGCATTGCAAAAATAAGGGAGAATATAGCTGCTGAGATAACAGATTATTTCGGGAATGCCTCAGCAGCGAAAGGCATTCCCACAATTGAGGTGCTATCTGAAGAAGACAAAAATAGGGCCATAAAAGAGCTGTCAGATTTTATTAAAGGCAAGGGTGCAAACCTGCACAGTAGAGGTTTAAGCTACAATAGAGGCAGCGAATTCGAGAAATTTATTAAAGGGCATCCCGAACTTGGTTTGTAATCAGATGTATGTCAGGCGCATATAGTCCGAATACAGCAATTTTGCGATGGCTTCGCCTGGCTTGCCTTTGCTTATCTTTATGTTGCCTTTCTTTATGTAAGAAGGCAGCTGTATCCCGCCATGCTTAAGCAGCCACTCTATAGCGCTGTAAGGGGTCTGGAGCTTTACAGGCTCTATAGCTACTGCATGGTCTTCTTCAATAAAGAATGCCAAGGCTTGCCTGTGCGCAAGCTCGAATGCTTCAAAATTCTCCTTCATCACATAGCTTGGGCCCTTCACTTCATGGCTGCCGCGCTTTGAGGAATTTATAAAGTATGCCAATGCCCCTTGGCCGCCAGAAACTTCCTTCAAATGCAATACTACTTCGAAGCCGTTATTTGAAAGCTCTTTTCTTAAGGCCGCATCCAACTTTGAGATTTGCTGCCACAATATCTCCTCGCTTATATCAGGAAGCTTAACTGATATAGAATATAGGTCCGTACGCATTCTACTATTTAGTTCCATCAACCTAGAAGAAGCTTCCTTGTCGGAATATTGCCTGCCATAAAAGTATTCAATGGAGGGCTTCGAAAGGAATTTCCTTGAAGCTAATGCGAAATGCGAAAGTGACTCGCGCGATACTGCTGCCGCGACATTCCTGTTTTTGTCAGTCGGATCTATCACTATAAGGCTTGAGCCGAACTTTCGTACCGCATCTCCTTGGTTTTCCTTCCTGTCAAAGCTTATTACAATAGGAGGTTTTGATTCTGCAAATGCCTTAAGAACACTGACAAATGATCCGTAATGGGCTATAAGCAGTTCACAAAGGTACCCTGAAAACCCTTGGGTTCTGGCCTCGGCACCGTATACATTATGGAAGCGCATAAAACTCTTTAACACTCTGACCTCATCCTTTTGTTCTTGGGTGAGCCTTGAATTTACAAATATATTGTGGAGCTGCGTCCTGTCAACTGCACTGACCCTTTCAGACGAATCTGTTATTTTAAATGCGGGAACTATGTCTGCGCTAATTCCTTCATTTTTCATAAACAATTTTAGGTATGGATGCTCAGCATACCTTATCTCAAATGACTCGCCCCTCTTTTTGTCTACTATGCTTTTAGCTATTTCCAATCCTTTTGCTTCGGCGCTTCTTTCATTTGATGTTTTTGGAAAAAGCAGAAATATGTCTATGTCTGAATTGCCCCTAGTTTGTGTCCCGCGAGCAGCAGACCCTGCCATTATTATCTCTACGCTTTTAGGTGCAGCTGCCCTAAGCCTACCCATTAGCAGATTTGCCTGCTGTATTGCATGCTTGACCTCCTCATCCGTAGGCTTTACTACAGATAGCACTTCCTTGATTATCCGCCTTATTGCAGCGTTATTTTTCTGTTCCACAGCACCAGCTCAAGATAACGCTTTAATAACAAATAATAAATAATAAAGTAACGTTGCTAATTCCTATGCGGGCTCTTAGCTCAGGAGCAGAGCGTCTCGTTCGCAACGAGAAGGCCGCGGGTGCGAATCCCGCAGAGTCCATTTTGCGTATTGATGCCTTTGAAGCAGTTGATGGGTCAATCCTGTCTTATTCCGATTTTGATCCATTTTTGCATGGAAGCTTGGTGCATGCTCGCATTTTTGGCTGAAAGTAAGCTATCGCCTAACAGTATGTGTTTGTCTGAAGACAATTGGTTATCTTTAGGGAAACTGCAACCATAACCCAGTACATCGAATTTATTTGGAATTCCAAGCTCTTTACATATCTCCCCTATTGACTTCTTAATTTCTGATATCGCGTTAAGCCGGTATATTTGCGCCTTATAAAAACCGCAGCTTTTGCATCTTGCTATTGATTCTATAGATTCTATTGAAGACCGCGCAGATTCCGTTGCTATGAATATGTCTATGTCGCTGTCATCAGATATAGGAGTGCCCTTTACCCTCCCGCCAACCATATATACCCTTACTACCTCATCTGGCATCCCAAGGTTTGATGAAACTTTTTTATAAGAACTTATCAGCTTTTCTGCGAACTGTGGAAGCTTTTTGTATATTTTTATGAATTCTGAATTTAGCTCAAGCTTTTCCTCCCTGCCATCCGCTTCTGAGGTTCTTATTAGCCTGCGTATATTTGACTCTATACCGGAAATAAGCCAATTGCTATCCAATGCTTTATATTCCATTATTATAAAATACGCCTTTCCAGATATTTAAATATTTATGCAGAGGTTCTTTATTGGTAGGCGATTCGATGAAGATACTGCATAAGGAAGGGAAATTTTGGGCTAAAACTGCACATGGCGAAGCGCACCTTCTATACAGGATAGATGGCGGGGATATGACTATTTATGAGACCTTTGTGCCTGAGGAGGAGAGGGGAAAGGGAATAGCTCATGATCTTACGGCCGAAGCTATGAAGTTTGCGGAAAACAATCACCTTAACGTCATAGCTGCATGCAGCTATGCAAAGCAGTTCATGGAGAAGCGCGCGAAGAAGCTGGGAAGCTTCTGACGCTGCGCTCAAAAGTATACCCTGAAACAAGTGTGATTGCAATCGCCAATATGAATGTTGCAACATACCCTATATCAGCAGATATAAAACCAGAGACTACCGAACCGATAACAGACGAGCAACCTAAAACAGCAGTCCAAATCCCTATGTAATATCCCTGCTTTGCGCCTCTTATTCTATCATAAAGCAGCACAGAGGAAGATATGCTCCAACCCGCAAATGCGAATCCTGCAATCAAATATGCTACTAGATTTATAACAAAAAAAGCATAAACAGGCAGCACTATTGCTATGAGTGAGATTGCATAGCCTGTGCTCCTATATACAGACGACATTGTATAGTACCTGTTTATGTTGTGTATGTGCACACGCAAGGCAACGAGGGCAAGTATGAGTATTTGCCCCAAGCTGTTTGCTATGTTTATTATAAATATCCTACCATAAGCCAGACCATGTGATGCAAGATAAGGTATAAATGATGTGTTAAAAAGGTTGTACCCTAATGCAAATAGGCCTATAGCAGCAAGAAGCACATATATAGTAGGCTGGTTGTGTATCCTGAACTTAGAATAAAGTCTTTTCATAAAAGATGTACTTATAAGTGAATGTGGCGATTTTGGGGCTATTACATTTAGTATTGGAGATGACTTGCTTGCAATTGCCATCTCTTTTTCACTAACATAGACGGTTTCGCGTGGCTCTTTTATCAGGATTAACGCCATTGCAACTGCAAGCACATTGAAGGCAACAAGAACCCATAGGTAGTACAGTAATCCGGTTCCGTCAAGAAATGCTCCTGCAGCGTAAGCTATTAGCGAGCCTGCAAGGGTAAATGTTGCATACCTGCTGTAGGTCTGTGGCGTTCTCCTGGAGCGCTTAGATCCCATTACTAGGATGTTTATTGCAGGGGCTGCGGCTGCAGCGGCAACAGCATATATTGAATAGCCCAAATACGCAGTAGCCACGCTCTTGAATATTATAAGGGCCAAAAGAATAGGTATGGTTGCAACGGATGAAAAGACGATAAACGGCTTATTTGCACGAAGCATGTCTGTAAGCTTGCCCCATATAAGCGAGGCAGGTACCACTGCAAGGTTATAAAGGGCTATAGCAAGGCCAACATCAACAACGTTTCCATGCAGTGAAAGGATGTATAATGGTATTAGAACGCTGAGGCCGCTGCTTATAACGTTTATTGGCACTATTGTGTACATCCAACGTCCATGGTGTCTACGAAGCAATACATCAGCCTTTGTTTATGCACATATCTGCAAATACCTTTGCATCTGCTAATATGTCCCCAATAATGGCATATTCGTTTGGGCTATGCTCCGTATTGGGCTTCTTGCTCCAAACAACCGCAGGTATCCCTTTGTGGCGGAAGAACGCGGCGCATGTGCCCCCACCTACACCTGTGATCTTTGGCTTGCAGCCTAACACCCTGCGCACGCTTGAGCTAGCAAGCTTTGCAATAGCCGAATTTGAATCGGTTGGGGGAGCAGCATCCTCGCGATTAAATTGCTCTATTTTTATTTTTATCCCATTTTTCTCGTGTGATTTTGCCAGCTCAGATAGAGTTGCCATCACGTCGCTAAGGCTGTATTTTGGAAGAACCCTGCAATCTATGTAGCTTACCTCTTTGCCAGGTATTATATTGACGCTATCAGTATTTTTCTCATGCTTGGTCATCTCAAATGTTGAAGTTGGGGGCGAGAATATCTGGTCTGACTCGTTAAATTTGGAATGCAGTATTTTGTCAGCTTCACTAAGAAAATTTATTGAAGCCCTGTATGCATTTGCTCCTTTTTCCGGAGTGCTGGCATGCACCTGCTTCCCTGTTACTGTTACTTTTACCCATAATATGCCCTTTTCTGCAACTTCTATCTCATCGCCTTCTGCAGTGCCGCCATCTGGAACGACAATGAGGTCGCCTTTGCCGAATATGTTTTCTCCTATTAGCTTTTGTATTCCGTATACGCTGCCCAACTCTTCATCTGCAACTATCGCAAGCCCGTAGCCATAATTCAGCGCATCCCCGCTTTCTTTCAGTGCCTTCATAGCGTATATTCCTGCTATAACATCTTGGCCATCATCATTTATTCCCCTGCCATATATTCTGTCCCCAACAACTGTTGCTTTGAACGGTTCGTATTCCCACAATGAAAGGTCTCCCTCGCTTACAGTATCCATATGCGCTATTATCCAGATTCTCCTCTCGGCAGCGCCAAATGTGCTTACAAGGTTTGGCCTTTCTGTGCCTGTGTCATCCTTATATGAATAGCGCTTTACTTTGAATCCCATTCCCTCAATAAGCTTTTGGAGGTAGTCGGCCCTTGCCGATTCCCCACTTCCGCCACTTGAAGGCGATATTGCTTTAAGCGGTATCATCTCCTTGGCTGCTTTTATGACCTCATCTTTGTATGAGTCTATTAGGTCAAAAACTTTAGGCAATATAACACCAGTTTATATAATTGTAATTTGTAATAAATTTGTTAATACTTCTGTGTCAGTAAGGCTCGCATATGATGCTATATGAGGAAGATGACACTGCGCGGGCAAATAATTTGGTGCCTACCTGTATGCTACCCGAATGAATAATTGCGTGCCTGTAGTTTACATCGCGGCACACATTGAATCCGTCGCCTTTTTCTGTTGCCAAGAGCTCCATATCCCTCCCTACAAACCGCGAGTTAATCTCAGCCTGTATCTCCCTAACTGTCCTTGAAGCCTCAATGCTCCTTGAATTTATTTCTTTGGGTGGCAGCTGTACCATTTTTGACGCCCTTGCGTGGGGGCGTTTGGTAAATCTAGAGACATTTGTAACATCTGGCCTTGCCTGCTTCAGCAATTCAATGGTTTTGTCAAAATCCGCTTCCGTTTCCCCTGGAAAGCCCACTATTATATCAGTTTCTATTGACATATCCGGAAATGCTTTTCTCATGCGCGAAACAATATCTGCGAATTCTGATGGGGTGCACCCGTTTCTTCCCATTAGAGAAAGCACGCGCTCGCTGCCGCTTTGTATTGGTATGTGCGCAAATTTGTAAAACTTCCTATCTGAAAGCGCACTTATGAAATCATCTATGTAGTGGGATAGGTGTTCAGGATTCATCATGCCTATCCTCACCATAAAATCGCCGTCCAGCTTGGATATCTTGTACATTAGTTCAATTATGGAAGTGCCCCTGTCCTTGCCATAAGCCCCTATGTCCTGCGATGTGATCTCTATTTCTTTTGCGCCTTTCGCTGCGCTAAGCTGCACTGCTTTTATTATCGACTCCTCAGAAAAACTGTTCAATTTTCCCCTTGCCCTCTTAGTTTCACAGAAGGCGCAGCTACTAAGGCAGCCGTCATTGACTGGTATCCTTGCGATGGCCCCTCCGCCAGGCCGATATAAGCTTACCCTATCAAACTGTTTTTGCGAGAGCATCTCGAGCCTACTCCCTGCAGCTGCCTCAGAAACCACATGTGCGAAAGAGCCTATATTGTGTATTGAAGCGATAGAGGCGTGCGGTGCATGCTTGCGCACTATGTCAGGATTTGCAGATGCCATGCATCCTGTGACAACCAGCTTCTTGCCTGATGCCCCAAGGCTGTGCATTTTCTGCACTATCCTTATCTGGGTTTGCTCCTTTACGGTGCATGTGTTTAACACAACTACATCAGCATCTGCCTCGCTTGCTGCAACATCTATCCCAGAGGCAAGAAGCTGCGACTTAATTATGTCCCCATCAGCTTGGTTAAGCGTGCAGCCATACGTTTTTATATATGCTTTCATGATAATCTAAACGCAGATAGATTATAATTAGCAATTTAAGCTTTAACTTTTTCGCAATGCTTTGAGCCAAAAGGTGCTTTTATGACAATGACTTGTGAAAGATGCAAAAGGGAGATATTCAAGTATGAAAAATGCGACTACTGCGGTAGAAAGATATGCAACAGCTGCATAAAGAGCTCGCAGCGTTCATCAAAAACGCGCAGGCTTATAATATGCAAGGACTGTTGGGGTTCTATTCCTAAAAGGAAATCCTATAAGAACAAAAAAGCTTACGCCCCACGCATTAGCGTTAGAAGCGCATAGGCATAAACACTCGTAGAGCCCTCTGTAATATTCTTATTTGTTTAAGTGAATAGCATTAGGGAGGCTATGCCTGAGTCTGGCAGTGTATCTTACAGCGGAAGCGAGTCATACAAATATGTAGAACCTCTCATACAAGGCGGCAAAAGAATATGGATAATAAGCCCTTACATAGGAAAATATTATGCTGAAATGCTAAGAAAATACACAGGGCACAGGGACGTAAGAGTTATTACAACAGATGCACCTGAAAATGAGGAGGGCATTTTGGCAATCTCGTCCAGGGGCTCTGGGAGAAGCCGAACCCTTCTTGGATTTGCGCTTTTGATGGTGCTTTTCTTACTGGTATCATATTTTTACGCCATGGGATTCCTTATGCTTGCATTCACGGTATTGTTTGTCATTTTAATGTACTATGCAATAAAGGAGGAGGCTGCAAAATCGCCAATAAAGCTGAGGCTGGCAAAGGGAAAATTTGTGCATGAAAAAATTTACATAGGAAGCGGAATAGCTATTGTGGGCAGCGCAAACCTGACTTACAACGGCATGCATAAAAATATTGAACACATTGAGATAATAAGGGAAGGTGGCAGAATTGCTGAGCTTGAAAAGCATTTTAGCCAATTGTGGAATGCATCAGACAAGGCTTAAATATCTCCAGCGCTGCGTGTTAATAGGGGTTGGTTGAGGGTGGAAGGCGCAACTGTTAGGGCACAGTCTGGCTTTGAATATTTATCCACTTATACGTGGGCCCTTCTGATAATAACCATAGTGCTAGGGCTGTTTTATTTTTTTACTATACTTCCAAATACTATTGCGCCGAACTATTGCTCGTTCCAGACATCAATATCGTGCAAAGATTTTGTAGCTGGCGATTTTCACGGTAACACTGACATAGCATTTGTTCTAGTAAACCTCCAGGAATACCCTATAAACCAGCCTAGGGTGCTTATTAACATAGACAAGTCTAACTATACCTCCCAAATATGTGCTTACGGCAATATACCAACTGGAGGATCTTTCATATGCAGCATTACACTTCCAAAATCCGCTACCATACCTCCAAGGCAGAGGCTGCAAGCAAACCTGTACCTTGTTGCACAATACTGTGGCACAAGTTCTTCGTACATTTCTGGTGGCAACTGCACAAACTCAACATTTGAATATTACCCGGGCATACTCACTACTATGGTTGGAAACCTTACTAACTCTGAAATAACACTAAGCTTGAGTGCAGTAAAAAGCGTGGTTGGAGATAACGGCACACACGATGGCTTAAATGCTACTGTCTCAGTTTTTGGATCTAGAATATCGGGGGCATCGGTGTCATTTAGTGTAAATGGAAGCGGTGCGGAACTTGGAAGCACATCCGCAATAACCTCAAGCTCGGGCGAAGCGCGTAACTATATTTACAGCACAGAACCAGGGGAGTATAACATTACTGCGAGTTACTCTACGTATAACGCAAGCATAGATGTGACATTTAGCAAAATTGAGAACTACAGTATAATACCCTACTTTGTTTCAAAAACAGGCAGCATAGGGGGCCTGGCAGGAGACATGCTTAATGTAGATGGAACTGAG
>JAVZPY010000016.1:0-10964 GCA_038881415.1 Candidatus Micrarchaeaceae archaeon | reverse complement strand
TCTTCTAGGTCTTCTTTGTAGAATTTGAGTTTTCTTACCATGTCTTTGTTTGACAGCTTACTGCCAACATGCATTGGACCAATTATTCCATGTCCCATGCCTTCCATCATGCCTGCGTGCATATTGTAGTGCATTCCGCATCCGCAGCCTTCCGATCCGCTGCAGCATCCACAGCTGCAGTATGCTCCAGATCCGCATCCACAGCCCTCCATGTTTCCGTGTCTCATTTATATCACTACTTATATATGTTATTATATTAGTATTTAAATGTTTTTATTTTTATTTTGGTAGCAGCATTCTATATAGTTTAATGGCGCCTCCCTGCATTTATGGAGATATAACGACATAGCTACAATAAAATAGCAAAAACGCTTTTATTGCTATTTTTGCCGAAATTATAGCTTTAGGTTTTTTGGGCCTACATAGTTTGAATCCGGCCTTATGAGCTTGTTGTTTTGAACCTGCTCGGTATAATGCGCAATCCATCCAAAGCTTCTTGCAGCAGCGAATATGGGCAGGTAGAATTCCTCCTTTATGCCAAGCATGTACATGTATAATGCGGCATAGAAGTCAACGTTTGCCGGTATCCTCTTGAGTTCCCACATGCGGCCCTCTATCGTTTCTGCATAATCTAGAAGCTTTGTCATTCCTGTTTTTTCTGATAGGCCCCTAAGCTGCTGCTTTACAAACTGCGCCCTCGGATCCTTAATTTTGTAAACTCTGTGGCCGAAGCCCATTATCTTCTCATGAGCTTTTAGCTTGTTGTCTACAAATGCAATTGCCTCACTTTTATCCTTGAACTTCAGCATGTACTTCAGAACTTCTGTATTTGCCCCTCCATGAAGTGGTCCTTTCAATGTGCCAAGGGCGCTTGTGAATGCAGCCTGTGGCCCTGCAAGCGTTGAGGCAGTTACCCTAAGAGCGAATGTTGAAGCGTTGAACTCATGTTCCATGTAAAGTATCAGCAGCTTTTCTAGGTACCTTGATGCCTCCTTGTCGCGCTTTCCTGTCATTTCGTAGTAGAACCTCTCGGCGTATGAGCCATTTAACGCCTTTTTGTGCTTGACGCCCCTATGCGCTGCATGGAAATGCGTTATGACATTTGGCATTCTTGCAGCCATCTCAAGCATATCCGACTGGTAATCCTTGCCTTTGAGCTCCATTCCAGATACAACGGTGCGCAGCATGTCTATTGGGCTGTAATCCTTGTCTATAACGCTTAAAAGCATTTCTGTGCGCTTGTCGAGCTTTGAAAGCGTTCTAAGACTTCTAGAAAAATCGGACAGCTCTGCCTTGCTTGGGCGCCTGCCATATGCGACTATATAGGCTGCCTCCTCAAAGCTTAGCATTTCAGCAATGTCGACAGCAAGATAGCCTCTGTATACAAGGTTGCCCCTGCTGTCTGTTGCCGATATGGAAGTGTCATCCACTATCACCCTCTCCAGGCCCTTTGCAACCCTAACAGGTTTTGCTTCCAACATATCACCTTTTAGAATTGAACATATCTGCATCCTCTTTTTCATACTCCTCATAGCCTATGTATTTGTAGAAGTCTTTTCTTGTCATAAGCTGGTCCATAATGCCGCGCTGCGTGCCTTCCACATTAAGCTCTTTATAGACATGTTCCATCGTGAGCAGCGAGGCCCTAAAAGCAGTAAGCGGGAATATTAGGATCTTATAGCCTATTTTTTCAAGCTCCTTTGAAGAGAGCAACGGGCTCTTCCCAAACTCTGTCATGTTTGCAAGTAGAGGCGCTTTGATTTCCTTTGCAAACTCTTCAAATTCGCTTACATCCTCAAGCGCCTCAGAAAATATCGCGTCTGCGCCAGCTTTTAAGTACTTCTTTGCTCTGTCTATTGCGCTGCCAAGGCCTTCTACAGCCCTTGCATCTGTGCGCGCAATGATCATGAAATCTTTGTTTTTCCTTGCTTTCACTGCAGCTTTTACCTTCAGAACCATCTCATCCGCAGGTATAACCATTTTTCCTGGTAGATGGCCACATTTCTTCGGTAAAACCTGGTCTTCTATGTGAATAGCTGATGCGCCTGCAGCTTCCATCATGCGCACTGTCCTAACAACGTTCAGCACCTCACCAAATCCCGTATCGACATCCACAATCAGCGGGGATTCTGTAACAGAAGTTATCTCGCTTACTTTTACTGCTAGTTCTGAAAGGGTCGTTACTGACAGGTCTGGAAGACCCATTGCACCGGCAACTCCAGAGCCTGAAAGGTACAATGCCTTTGAGCCTGCTTTCTCTGCGAGTATTGCTGAAATGCCATTGAATACTCCTGGCGCCACCACCAAACTGGATTTTATTAGCCTCCTAAGCTCCTTTGGCCCTCTGTTCACGTTATCTCTTAGTATCGACATTTGAAATCGCCTCAAGCATGTCAGATGCATCCCTTTTCTCAAATGATTTTGCTATCTTTATTATTTCGCCCACAATGCTTTCGTCCCCAATGCATGCCATTCCTTTAGCCTTTATGTCATCCCATGTGAATGGATTTTCAGGGTGGCCTTTCTGCACTTTTACCTCCTCTGAAATATAGCCATTGCCTGTTTTAACTGAGATCTTAATAGGAGTATATTTTGGATACATCGAATCAAATCTCTTTGATGTTTTAATTGACATTCTGCCTATAAGGTAAAGTATCCTCTTGTCTTTTAGGAATTTTTCAGAATATGAGTTGTAGGTTGGCTGGCCGTAGATAAGTGAGTATGCAATTATGTATGGGAGGCTGTGGTCTGCAGTTTCCTTGTTCTGCGGCTTGAGTTTTTCCGGGCCCTTTACTATTATGTCGTAACCAACTTTGAATGTTTCAACATTTATGCGTTCTATTTTACCATTAAGCTGCTTCTTTAGAGAAAGAGCAGCCTCCACCCCACTCATTGCATGATATTCGACAGGGTAAGCTTTTACCATGGTCAGTGGAACCATCTCTTTTGCAAATGTTACATCCAGTTTGCCGGATACCTGCTTAAAGAATCCCATATCTCCTTCAAATATTGGCGATGGGCCTGTCAGGCCACCCTTCGCGAGAATTGCTGCGAAAACACTTCCTCTTGCTGCATCGCCTACTGTGCAGCCTTTCCACATGCTCAACTTTCCTACACGAGTCTGGCGCATGCTTACGCTGTTGTTTATTGCAAGAGCCAATGCGTTCTTGAACTTATCAGAGTTTAAACCCAGTAGCTTTGCAAGCCCGGCAGCTGCAGATATTGATATATAGACAACATGATCCCAGCCTCTGTCCCTAACAGATCCAGCATCTGCAAGGGAACATGCTATCTGGTAGGACAGCCATATCGCTTTTATTGTATCCTTGCCGCTTGAACCCACTGCATCCGAGATAGAAAACATTGGGGCGATGTTATCTGATGGGTGTATTGCCTCTTTTGAGAGGTACGTATCGTTATAGTCCATGTAGCGTGTCATGCTCCCGTTTATAAATGCAGCCACATCCGCAGAAGCACGGTTCTTTGAAAAATATATGCGTGAATTGTATTTGCCAGAGCTTGGCAGCAACTCAGCTTTTGAGATCATTATTGGCTTGGCATTTCTGGCAGTATGCGCCACGAATATAGAATCAGCTATTCTTTTCTTTATCTCTTCTATTGAATCCTGTTTTATCGTATGTTGTTGTGAGGCATAATCGCATATTTTATCAGCCAGCTCCATCCTTATCGTAGAATTGATTGAAGCAAAAGGATAAAACAGTTTGTTGCGTTTGCGCACGGCGTTCGCATACGTGCAAATTGGCTATTTTTAGATTCAATGAATAATACTAACAGGATAGGCAGGTCAAGATAAAGTGCGTAAACAACATCGTAGATATCAGAAACAAGCGCTTAACCTAACGCTGCAAGACCGCAAAAGATTAGACATAAATAAGTCAACTCTGTGTTATGTGCAGAAGCATATAAAAGAAGGAAAGAGGATTAAGGTTTATAGAAAGTTATAGAGAAAATCAAGTAGTGTGTATAAGTATCTCAGAGCTGGATATACTCCATTCTATTATTATGCTAGTGCGTTTCTTTTAGCATTTAGAAGCATAACATTCGTAATGCAGAAATAGTTTCATCATTCAAACGGGTTCGATGAGTGGTATAAATTAAAACGAAAAATCTTGACCAAAGATGAAAAATTAAATCAGATTGTGAAAGAAAGAGATAGCACCCTACATGAGAAACCAGTAAAGACCGCCGCAGTTATGCATATACATCAGAATTCCCCAGACCCTAATGATATTGAGATTAAAGATATCCATCATTCATTCGAAGGCAATCCGATGGAAAGTATAAATGATCAATTTAGGTACGCTATCGAGAAAATTACACCTATTGTTGAGGAATGTGAAGCTAAATTTTTCAAAGATAATGGATATATCGGTAAATCGACATATTTTTACCTCTAGCTTTTTCAACTTCCTTTTGGCATGACAAAATTATGTTAGAACCCAACAACTAAAAAGTACGGAATTTTCCGACGACAGATGTTGGCTTCTACGACAAAATAGAGGACATTTCGATGAGTTATATGACCCAAAGCATAAGATGGGGAGCCGGAGATTTGAACTCCGATTACTAGCTCCCAAAGCTAGCAGTCTGCCAGGTTAGCGTAGCTCCCCTACTGTAGTATTCAGTCCTTAGTGCTTTTATGCTTTTATAGCTTGCTTTGGCATCACATTTTCATGAATTCGTTAAGCGCTGCGTGTAGCTCGGCATACCCATCCTCGGCAGTGAAGTGGGATCTTAACGGCATTGTATTCAGGAATGCGCCAAGCTTTTGGGCTAGCTCCTTTGCGTCTCCATCAGATATGTACGGATCATCCTTTGAAGCTATTATCCTTATAGACTCAACATTTGCTTTTACTGCTTCAAAATCGAGAGGTCTTGAGAGCCATTCATTTTGTATGCGCTTGCCATTTGGCGACTTTAGTGCTGATTCCTTTAGGTGCAGCGGCGGTGATACTAGAAGCGCGCCTTTTGCCCTGCCAAGGTTTTCCCGCGCAAGGAAGTGAAGTATTACCTGGCATCCTATTCCATGGCCTACGAAGTATGTGTTGCTTATGTCTAAAACCGAAACCTCAAGCGCTGAAACGCATTCATCTATTGAATGTTTTTCCGGGCTTGGCATTTTTAGAATTTCGGCCTTAAAACCCTTAGACTCAAGTGCCTTCTTAAGCCACTGGTACCAGTCTGATTTAGAGCTACCACTAAACCTATGAACTATTATTACGTTGCCGCCAGCCATTAGAATCAAGCCTTCATCTAATAGACCTAATCTAATCAATAGAATAAGTAAGATTTGAGTAGAATTTTGATGTTTCTAAATGCCCTGCAACTTTAAGCATTGATCCTACACTGAGTTGCCTGGAATTTTTTGTATGCATTGTGCCATCCATAATTAACAATAATTCTCCAATAATAACATTATTAAGAGTATCGAATTGCTAAAGATAGATTTCTTTAACCTAGCAATTTATAATATAAAGAGCTACTGTTGCTAAAATTATTTAACAAAACATATGATAGAATGCATCTGCGATATTTATAATTGCTCTTGCATGAGCAAAACTGCAATTTAATAAATACTTTTGCGGAAAAGAAATTGTATAGCCTATTGCTTGTGGTTTTATGGAAATGCCGGACATGCCTTGGACCGAGAAATATAGACCAAAGAGCTTGAACGATGTTATAGGGCAGAAGCTCATAGTCGAAAGGCTGAAGGCATTTGTCAGAAGCGGAAACTTTCCAAATATGATATTTGCAGGAACTGCCGGGGTGGGCAAAACAACATGCGCGATTGCATTTGCCAGAGACCTATACGGCGAGGATTTCATTGGCGCATTCAAAGAAATGAATGCTTCGGACTCCAGGGGAATAGACGTTATACGCGGTGAGGTGAAGGAATTCGCACGGACCATGTCTGTAACAAAGGCGCCTATCAAGATAATATTTTTGGATGAGGCGGACTCGCTTACATCTGACGCCCAGCACGCCCTGAGGCGCACGATGGAAAAGTTCTCAGGGGAGACGCGCTTCATAATGAGTGCAAATTATGCTAGCAAGATTATAGAGCCGATACAAAGCAGGTGCGTAATATTTAGATTCAAGCCTTTGTCAAGGGAGGAGATGGAGGAATATATAACTAACATAGCTAAAAAGGAAAGGCTTGAAATAGACGAAAAAGCTCTTGACGCGCTGATATACGTAGCTGACGGCGATTTGAGGAAGTTGACAAACATACTCCAAAGCGCTGCGCTGCAAAGCCAGAAAATAACAGAAAGCAGCATATATGAGATTGCATCTAGGGCGAGGCCGAAGGAGATTGCAAGCATGCTACGCTATGCAATCGGCGGCTCATTCGACAAAGCAAAAGCCGAACTTGACAACCTGATGCTGAAGCAGGGGCTCAGCGGCGAGGATATACTGCTTCAGTGCTACAAGGAAGTCCAGGCGATTGACATACCAGAGCGTGCAAAGCTTGCGGTGATGGTAAGCATAGGCGAATCAAATTTTAGGATAGTTGAGGGCGCCAATGAAAGGATACAGCTTGAGGCCATGCTTGCTGGCATATCATTAAAATTTTTGGAGGGCAAGGGTTAGTTTACGTATACGTCTAGCTGGCCAGCGTAGCTTGATTCTGGAGCCTGTATGTACAGCTCTACCAAATAGCTGTTTGGGTCATCAACAGTAAAAGGCAGCTTTGGATTGCTGCTTACAAACTTGAACGGCGGCGAAACAGATATTGAGCTTGCCGTCTCCCCGAAACCCATTATCTTGTATATCTGGACCTTGTTTGCAAAGACCATGTTCTTCTGTATCTCCATCATTATGCTTGAGTCAGGTATCTCGAATGACTTGCTGCCCCTGTGGAGCACTACCCTGTTTACTCCTATCTTTACAGTCTCTGGCTGGTCCTCTACTATGGTTACAGCCATTGGTCCTGAATATTTTGCAGTTGGTCCGTCTATTGTGAGCTTTATTTCGACCTTCTCCCCTGCTTTTATTTCGAATGGAGGATTTGGATCCACAGATACGAGCTTAAAGGGCTGGGCTACGTTTACTCCAAGTATTTTCATCGTATCTGGAACTTGCTCCTTTGCTATATCCTTTATCAGTTCGTTCTGCGAAATCGTATTTTTAAAAGGTATCACGTATACAAATCTGCTTGTATCTGATGATGCCCCTGGAAGAGTATGGAAGCTGCCCCTCCACCGCACATTTACTGTGCCGATTTCTATAAGTTTCGAAGCTTTCCTTTTCTTTATAAAACCGAATATGCCCATGCGTAGTATTATCTTGCTAAAGCTTATTATTTGTTAGTAGTTGCTAGCTGAATGAAACTTGCAATGGCGCTATTGCGCGCGCCAAAAAATGAATGGCCAGATGAAATTGTTTAGCTGCAGTTTTTGAGAATCTTGGCCCCTTCATTGCAATTTATATATGCGCGGTTTTTCATTTTTGGCAAATATATTAATTTATTGCCAGTTTACCAATATTGTGGTGCAATGATAAAGGAAGGTTCAAAAGCCCCGGATTTTGAATTGGAAGGGTCTGATGGCAAGACTCACAAGCTGTCTGATTTTTCGGGAAGGTATTTGATTTTGTATTTTTACCCGAAGGACCTAACTCCAGGCTGCACGATAGAGGCTAATGAGTTCAACAAGCACAGAAGCGAGATAGAGAAGCTTGGAGCAGAGATTGTTGGAGTGAGCAAAGACGACCTAAAATCCCATGCAAAATTCAAGGATAAATGTGGGCTGGAATTTCTTCTGCTTTCGGATCCAACAAGCAAAGTGATAAAGGAATACGATTCTTATGGGGACAGGGGCATATTTGGAATGGGCACGCTAAGGAACACAGTAATAATCGACGGGAAAGGTAAGGTCGTTAAGTTTTACAAGAAGGTAAATCCAAAAGGCCATGCGGCAGAAGTTATAGAGTTCCTTAAGTCAGCGAAGTGAAGTTGGAAGTTTCTTTTTTACTGAGAAATTTCCAATGACAAGGTGCTCTGCGCCTGTATTCAGCAATGTCCACAGCGCATCATCTGGGCTCATGACTATAGGCTTCCCATGCTTGTTTAGGCTTGTGTTCAAAACAGCCCCTATGCCTGTATTGCGCTTTACCCTTTTTAGAAGCTGGCGGTAGAGCGTATTCTCATCACCCAGTATCTGTGGCCTTGTCGTATGGTCTATGTGGGATGCAGCTTCAAGGTTCTTCCAGTGCTCCTTTTTCACAAAGTTTGCGCTGGTCATAAACCTGTTTGGCGAGCGGTAGTCTTCAAGGATTGAATTTGCATCTTCTTCCAATATCGTGCTGGCAAATGGCTGGTAATACGGCCTTCTCTTTATTATCAGGTTTATTTTCTCCCTATTTTCTGGTGAACCTGGAAGGGACAGCACGCTCCTGTTGCCTAGGGCCCTAGGCCCATACTCCATGCGCCCTTGGAACCACAGCACAATTTCGCCGTCAGACACTGCATCTGCAGCAAAGGCCGCAGGATCCGCTATGCGCTCGTACTCTATCAAATTCGGGCTTTCAGAAACGGCCCTTTTTATAGCATTTTCTATCTCTTCCTCTTGGTATTCAGGGCCAAAATATGCTGACTGTATTTGCTCTGATGAAAACTTTCCGTTCTGTATGAAGTCAACATATGAAGCTGCGCCTGCGGATAGGCCCGCGTCACCCATGTTTGGGAATATGAATAGATTTTCAACTCCGTCAAGTCGCTCCAGCTTCATATTGACTATCACGTTAGAAAAAAAACCCCCTGCAACAGCGACGTTATGTATTCCGGTCTCTGCTATCCACTGCTTTGCAAGGGACAGCACCTGCGCTTCAGCATGGGCTTGCACAGCATTTGCAAATGATTCCCTGTCATTTCTGGAAAGAAAGTGATCTTTCATATATTCTGCAAGAAGAAATTCGTTGCGCGTACCTTTCTTCGATACGAACTTCTTTGATGATGTGTCATAAAAGCATATTTCACTAAGCCCCTCTATTTTGGCAGGGTAGGAATATGCGGCCAGGCTCATTAGCTTGCCCTCATCTTCGTTAAAGCGCATATCACAAGCCATTGTGGCTGCACCGTAAAATAAGCCCAAGCTTGCACTTGCTGGAAATTCTGCAAGCCTCTTTATAGAGCCTTTGTCTCCTATTGATATGGTCCCGCTTAGCCCATCACCGGCGCCATCCAATGTTATTATCAAAGCTTCCTTGAATCCAGAAGTATAATACGCAGATGCGGCATGAGCTGTATGGTGCTCTACCATGTGCACTTTTTTCTTTGCAAGCTCCGCATCTATTGATTTCAGTCTTTTTGCAGTTATCCTTATGCTTTGTTTGGTGCCAATGTACCTCCACAGAGCCCTAGGCCTCTGATTTTGCGAAAGCCTGTATATGAAATTATCAAAATGCATCCTTAACCTGGACGGCTTTTCCAATTCATGC
This sequence comes from Candidatus Micrarchaeaceae archaeon, assembly GCA_038881415.1. Classification (GTDB taxonomy): domain Archaea; phylum Micrarchaeota; class Micrarchaeia; order Micrarchaeales; family Micrarchaeaceae; genus JAJZYW01. The sequence goes on along the minus strand of JAVZPY010000016.1, from coordinate 1,505 downwards.
CTCCAAAGCAGCCTTCTTTTCTGGTCGTGCTTTGGGAAAAACCTGGATACTAAGGCATTTCCCCCTATCCAAGCCAGGGCAATAGAGTCTATCTCTTCAAGGTCTTTTAGGTATTTTATTGAATTTGAAGGAAAGCCTACATCATTTTTTTTCTTTGTAAAACGCTCCTCGTTTACTGCTGAGCGTATAAGCCCGCCGCTCGAAATGGCTGCGCCAGAGTCATGCGAATCATTTATTCCTAGTACAGCCACTAATAGTCACCCTCACCAAAACTGCATAAAACAATAGATATCAATAATTATTATACATTTATTGAGCTTTCCTGCGCTGCATAATGCCCTGCATAGCAATGCAAAACATACTATTGTATTTTGAAAATTGGAGATATAAAACTTGCGGCACTGCTAAAATATTGACAGCTATTGCCAGCAACAAATATGTACAACTGCCCAATACCTGTTGCTATGAGAAATTTGCTTGCTATGCTCCTAATAATTTATATTGAAGTATTAAAGCCTTTCAAGCCAGTTGATATTGCAATTTCCAGCATTGCAGCAATCAAAGACTAAATAATTAACATGAGACGCACATATGCAAATATATGGCATGGAGGATTAGGTGCTTGTAATATATGTTGATATGGATTCTTTCTTTGCATCTTGCGAGCTGCTGCGGCATAAAGAGTATGTGGGATTGCCGCTTATAATAGGCACATCAGAAGAGAGCAACAAAGAGCGCGGGGTTGTGCAAACCTGCACATATGAGGCCAGAAAGTTTGGGATAAAAAGCGGCATGCCAATAGTATACGCATACAAACTGTGCCCCGACCTCATTTACATTGCTTCTGACGAAAATTATTATGAGGAGGTTTCTGGAAAGGTATTCGAAATACTCAGAAGCTATGGGAGAGCAGTAGAGCAGTACAGCATAGATGAAGCTGCGCTTGATGCAGATGGGCTTGATTATGAGGCTGCACTCGGCTTAGGCAGAGAGATCAAGAAAAGAATACTCCAAGAAATAGGGCTAAAATGTACGATAGGCATAGCCCATGGAAAGTATATAGCTAAAATGGTATGCGAGAGCGCCAAGCCAGATGGGCTGATGCTGCTTAAGAAGGAAGAGATGGCGCAGTTCTTGGCTGGAAAGATGGTCGAGGACATACCAGGAGTTGGGCCAAAGACAGCGGAAAGGCTCCATTCACTGCATATAAACACTGTTGGGGATATTGCAAAAGCAGACCCGCAGCTTCTATCCAAGGCGATTGGCTCATTCGGCTACGAACTACACTACATATCAATAGGGGATGACAGAAGCAAAGTTGTTGGAAGCTACAAAGCAGTATCAATAAGCAGGGAGAGGACACTTGATAGCAATACGGTCGATTTGGAAAAAATCTACAAAATGTCAGAAAAGCTCGCGGATGAGGTTTTTGTGGAAGTAAAAAAGAGGGGAGTGCTTTTCAAGGGAATTGGGATAAAGGTAAGGTATGCAGATTTCAGCTATAT
>JAVZPY010000015.1:0-11133 GCA_038881415.1 Candidatus Micrarchaeaceae archaeon | reverse complement strand
TAGGGACCGCCCTCTTGTACACTGGGAATTTCTCCATAAAGTGCTTGCTGCGCATTTCATTTATTAGTTTCTTAGTTACCAGTCTGTCAAATGATGGTATCCTTTTCTTTGTTTCATTTATGATAGATTGTTCCATTATGTTAAATGCTATTATGTCACCCTCCTCAAAATTCCTATAGTCTACCATATCCACCATAGATGAGGTTATCGCCTTTTCAAACAGTATTATTGCTACTGAGCCACAACCTACTGCAGCAATAACAAGTATTCCATATATGCTTACATGCGCCACCTCCCAAAGAAATATAATAAAAATTAAGTATATGGCGCCTATCGTCAGCGCTTTTATAATGTCTCCTGCTTTAAATTTTAGCTTCTTGTTTGATCTAAAATACTTCGGAATGTAGTATAGAGGTACAACTATAAGCGCCGATATCCCAGTATTTATTAACAATGAAATTTCAAGCGGCAACCCAAGTGAAGGTATATATCCAAAAAGTGCATGACGTTGCAATGGCAAAATTAGTGAAATTGCGGCTAATTCGAATGCATCTCCGAGCCCTAGCTGCCCAGCTTTATACAAGAAGTATCCAAACCCCAAAACTGCAACAGCGACCAATACACTTAACTCTATTATTGATGCATTTAAGTAAAGTAGAGTAAGTACTATGCCATAGCCTATAGTTGCATAAGCAAAAATGCTTGGGACGTTTCTATGATTGAAAACATCAAACAACATGTATATGGCAGCGATAATAATAACACTAGCAATCCTAAAGTAAAGCAATTCCATAAACAAAAATTTGTTTCAAAATTAATAAATATGGCATAGCTGTTAAGCTTTTATAAAATTGTGCGATTAATACATAAACGCTTATATGCAACGGTGCAGCATTTATGATAAATTATGGTGCGATTGAAAGCAAATGGCAAAAACGCTGGGCCGAAGCCGGGATATACGAGCCAGAACCCAGCGATAAAAAGCCGCTTCTGGTTACTGCGGCTTGGCCATACGTAAATATGCCACTGCATATGGGCCATCTTAAAACTTATAGCGTTGCAGACATGTATGCAAGATACATGCGCCTCAGGGGCTTCAATGTTCTTTATCCAATGGGGTTCCACTATACCGGAACTCCAATACTCGCGATAGCCAAGCGGATAAAAGAGCGCAATAAAGACATACTCGATGAAATAAAAATATACCATATACCAGAGTCAGAGTTGGATAAGCTTTCCGACCCCATATACATGGCCAACTATTTTGCTGAGGACGCAATGAATGGAATGAAAAAGGCAGGCCTTGGTATAGATTGGAGGAGGACTTTCACTTCAATAAATCCTTTATTTAGCAAGATGGTTGAATGGCAATTCTACAAAATGATAGAAATGGGCCTCTTGGTAACAGGTACGCATCCAGTCGCGTGGTGCACAAACGAGGGTAATGCAGTAGGGCAGCATGACACAAAAGGGGATGTCCACCCCGAAATCGAGGAGATACCGCTAATAGCATTTAAAGAAAAAGGTGGTGAAACAAGCTTTCTATGCGCTACATACAGGCCTGAAACAATATACGGCGTTGCAAATATCTTTATCGCTGAAGGGGCAGCTTATGTCAAAATCGATATAAACGGGAAAAAATATTACGTTTCAAAAGAAGCCGCCCGGCAGCTCTCTTACCAAATGAAAATTGGTGTTGAAGCTGAAATACCTGCAACTGAGTTGCTCAAAAAAGAGGCTATAAATCCTCTTACTGGAGAGGCGGTCCCTGTTCTTACTGGCTTTTTTGTTAAAGACTCATTTGGCACAGGGGTAGTAATGTCTGTACCTGCGCATGCGCCCTTTGATTATGCTGCGCTTAAAAAGCTAGAATCAAAGGGAATTAAAGTCCCTACTGAATATAGAAAGGTAATATCAGTAGAAGGGGAGGATGGAAATAAACTTCCGGTCGAAGTATCTCTTTCTCTTATTGGGGCTGACGCATTCGCTTCTGATGACATTCTTGAAAAAGTAACGAAGCAACTGTATAGCCTTGAATCGCATAAAGGCAAAATGGCATATGGCAAATACTCTGGAATCGGTGAAATTGAAGCAAGGGATCTAATAACTAAGGAGCTTTATTCCTCAGGCAATGCAATAAAATTTTACATTATATCAAACCAGCCTGTTTTTTGCAGGTGCGGCACAAAAGCGATTGTAAAGATTATAGATGACCAATGGTTTATTAATTACGGTGATCCGGCCTGGAAAAAGAAGACAAAGGAGCTATTCTCTGGTACTATAATATTGCCAGAAAAGATGAGGTCTGCGTACGAATATACACTAGGTTGGCTAGACCTCAGAGCAGTAGAGCGGGCACAAGGCCTTGGGACAAAGTTTCCATTGAATAGGGAGCATATCATAGAATCGCTCTCCGATTCAACGCTCTATATGGCATTTTACACTATAAGCCATCTCCTCAATGCAGCAAAATTGTCGCCGGAAAATGCAAAGCCAGAATTTTTTGATTATGTCTTCCTAGGGAAAGGCAGCATAGATTCAACAGCAGCAGCAACTGGAATAGACCCATCTCTTCTCAAGAAATGCAGAGAGTCGTTTTTATACTGGTACTCTAATACATCTAGGCATTCCGCATCAGAGTTGATATATAGCCACCTTACAATGTACCTCTTTGCGCATGCCGGGATAATGCCAAAAGAATTTTTCCCAAAATTAATAATAACAAATGGAATGCAGCTGTATGAAGGAGCAAAAATGAGCAAGAGCCTTGGAAATATCGTGCCAATATTCGATGCAGTTGAAAAATATGGTGCTGACAATTTGCGCGCTATTGAGATTGCAGGCGCAGATATAGACACAGATACTGATTTCTCAGTTTCTGCAGTAGTAGGCCTGCAAACCCGCAACGAGTTCCTTATGTCGACAATAAATTCAATGAAGGATATGCAGAGTGGTGGTCTCAGGCCAATAGATTACTGGCTCTATTCAAAGCTTAATTCAAAGATAAAGCTATGCTCTAAAGCACTAGAGTCTATGTCAGTAAAGGTGGCTTTCGGTTTAATATACTACGATTCAGTAAATGAAATAAAAAGATACCTAGAAAGAGGCAACCCCAACCAAATCGTACTTTCTGAATTCATTTCTAAGATAACAATAATGCTCTCCCCGTTCATGCCGCATATATCTGAAGAGTTCTGGGAGGCAATGGGAAATGACGGGTTTGTGGCAAAACAGGATTGGCCGCCAGTCAATGAAAGCATGATAAATATATCAACTGAAAAGTGCGAAGAGGTTGTAGATTCAACAGTTTCTGACATAAGAAACATACTGGAAGCTATATCCCAGAAAAATCCAGGCAAAAAACCCGCAAAAGTACTGGTAATAGTTGCAGATGAATGGAAATTCAAAGCGCGTGACATACTATTCGAAACTAAAAAATACCAAGAGGCAATATCAAAATCTGATATAATTGCAGCTCCAAAAGAGGAAATATCAAAGTATGTAAGGCAGTACAAAAACCCAAACAGCATAAGCGGAAAGCTTGAATATACTGCGCAGGAATTGTTAGAAGCATTTAAAGATGCTTCAGAATATATCTCATCGAAAATAGGTTGCAAAGTGGATATACTTGCCGAAGCGTCTTCCGGTTCTAGCCGTTCTTCGAGGGCCATGCCTGAAAAGCCTGGAATTGAGGTAATATGGGGTGGCCCCTGATGCGCTTTCCAATGGATTCTTACTCCACTTTTATATTTGATTGGGACGGTACAATACAGAGCTTGCGTGCAATACTCATGTTAAATGAGGCATTAAAGAGCATAGGAAGGGATGCAAGGCGGGCGATTAATCCAGCGAGATCCTATAGTAGGGATATCTCAAAGTTAAATCTAAAGAGGCTTATAGAAGAGGAGGAAATAGAGAATAGTGTATTCTCGTATCTTCTCGATTTTGTATTATGGGTTAGCAAGCCCAAACTGCACAACGATTCACTGAAGGTACTGCAAGCGCTTAAAGCGAAAGGAAAAAAAGTGGCCATCTTCTCAAATGCGAATAAGCACAGACTGACAAAAGAGATACGGATATTGGGCATATCAAAATACATAGACGTTATAGTAAGCGCAAAGGATGCAGGCGCGCCCAAACCAAACCCTATAGGCCTAGAAGCCGCAATAAAACTTTCAAAAACTCCAAAATCGCGCTGTATATACATAGGTGACATGGTTATAGACATAATTACAGCACGCCTTGCAGGAGTAGCATCATGCGCAATAGCTGATGGTTTCGATAGGTACGCAGTTCTAAAGCGCGAGAAACCTGACTACATATACCATAGCATAGAAGAATTCCTAAAAGACGGGGTAGGCGGGAAATAGACTATTGACGCAAAGTATTCAATGAAAATTTAACTTCCAAACAACTGGCTTAGCAGTTTTTCAGATTCTGCCAGCAATATCTATTTAAATTCTTAATTCCATCGTTATAGCGTGATGAATGAGGTAATCGCTGAGCTATTGCTATGACGAGTGGTAGGCAGGCTGATTTTATGGGTGTTTTGGACAGGCTTAACAAATCCAGCATAAGGGTCACAGACATTGCATCACAATACTGGTGCGAGAAACAGATGGAGCTGCGCTGCCTAAACGGAAGAAAGATTACCAAAGAGCTCCAAAAAGGTTCCGTGATGCACGAGGACATGGCAGAGGAGACAAATTTGCAGTTGGATCTAAAGCCTAGGAGCTATGCGGATTTCATGTATAAAACTCTATATGAAAGCTACATGGCTTTAGAGTCCCTTTCTAAACAGGAGCGCACGAGGGAGGTAAGCATATTCGGCAAAATAAGCGGCTTCCGCGTTGTAGGGAAGATAGACCAGTTGTCTGTGAAAGGCGGCTCATTAAGGATATATGAAGATAAAACGACAAGTTCAAAAGAGCCCAGCCAAGCTGCGCTGTTGGTAGCAAAGGTGCAGGTGATGGTCTATAGGGAGATGATAGACCAAATAAAATCTGGCTCTTATACGCTAAATGACTTCAGAAAAGCTACAGGCACCCCACGCCTGAAGCTTACTCCTGAATTCGAGAGGCAGATAGAAGCGATGCATATAAGCGAATCGCTCAGGTCAATACCTATACTGGAATCCCGTTACTTTGAAAAGTTCGTATCTCTTCCAGAATTTGATGAAAGGCTATACATACGCTACATAGACCAGTTTACAGGGAAAACAATAAAGCTTTTCAGTTTTAGATATTCTGAAAAAGAGGCAAATGAAAAGCTTTCCTTTGCGATGAAATATTGGAAAGGCGAAAGAAGCGCTTTGCCTGTAAGCTATGGCGAACGCTCTAAATGCAATATGTGCGAATTCTTCGGCAAAGAGTGCAAGGTTTGGTGGCAGAACACGGTGTAAAAATGGATATGAACAAGGAATCTTTCAGGCAGGAGTTCTCAAAAAAACCAGAGGAGTACTATTCAACCGAGCTCTTCAGGAGCGAGGGATTTGTGCGAAAGCGCTGCCGCGGATGCGGCAAATATTTTTGGACGCTTGACCAATCAAGAGAATTTTGCGGCGATTCAGAACACGAGCCATACTCGTTTATAAAAAGCAAAATGAAAGAGCTTTCTTATGATGAATTCTGGGAATCATTTTCGGAGTTTTTCAAGAAAGAAGGCCATTCAATAGTGGATAAATATCCAGTAGTAAGCCGTTGGCGCCCTGACCTATATTTCACAATAGCCAGCATACAGGACTTCCAAAGACTCGAGAATGGAAAGATTAGCTTCGAATATCCTAAAAATCCTCTTCTTGTACCACAGATGTGCATGAGGTTCACAGACATACCAAACGTTGGGGTCACTGGGCGGCACCTAACCTCATTTATGATGGCAGGGCAACATTCATTCGATTACCCGAAACATGGCTACTGGAGGGATAGAACAATAGAGCTTAACTTCAAATTCCTAACCCGCAACCTGAAAATACCAAAAGAAAAAATCTCCTACGTTGAAGATGCGTGGGCCATGGGGGACTTTTCGGAATTTGGCCCATGCATAGAGGGCTTTTCAGGGGGGCTAGAGCTAGTAAATAATGTATTTACACAGTTTCAGTATTCAAATGGCAAAGTGAGCGAGTTAGACAGCAAGGTTGTTGATGTAGGCTGGGGTTTCGAGCGCCTCATGTGGTTCTATTCCGGCTCACAAACGCTCTACGATGTAGTTTTCTCAAAGGAGCTGGAGTACACATATAAAAATTCTGGGATTAAGCCTGACCATAACCTGTATTCAAAGGTCGCTTCCATAGCGGGGGAAATAGACATATCGGAGCAAAAGTCGTTAGGAAGCTACGCAGAAGAAATATCCCGTAAATCTGGAATAAGTCTAAAGGAATATTCGGATGTTATAAGGCCAATGCAGGCTTCATATGCTATAGCAGACCACGCAAGAAGCATACTGTTTGCGCTAAGCGATGGCGCGTTACCGAGTAATGTAGGCGGAGGTTACAACATAAGGGTAATATTCAGGCGTTCAATGGATTTGATGCAATCAAACAAAATAAATATAGACCTAATAAAGCTAATGGAATTGTCCAGCAAGAACATGGAGCACGTTTATCCAGGGCTTAGAAATTCGCTGCCTGAGATATCTGAGGTCTTAAAAATAGAGGCCGAAAGATATGCGCGCAGTAAGGCAGAAGCTTCAAAGATAGTTTCGCAGATGCTCAAATCTGGAGGGCAGCTTCCAACAGAAAAGCTCGCGGTTCTATACCAGAGCAATGGTATTACTCCAGAATTTATAAAGTCATACGCAGCAGAGCATGGTATAAATGTATCTGTTCCAGACAATGTATACTCAGCTGTTGTAAAAGGGGATTTTGCAGAGCGTAAGAAGCAGAAAAGGCCTCTTGACTTCGACTTTTTCGGCTTAAAGCAAACAAAAAAATTATACTACGACTACGTTACAAAATCCTCATCAAAGGTGCTATTATCAGATGGGAAGCATGTAATCTTAGATTCAACTCCTTTCTATCCTGAAGGCGGAGGCCAGGAGGCCGACCATGGTGATATAAGTGGCCATAAGGTTGTTGATGTGCAGTCATATGGCGGTGTTATAGTGCACACATTAAAAGAGCCACACAAATTCGAGGTCGGCAAGGAAGTAGAGTGTCACATAGATGAGGAGAGGCGCATTAGGCTTATGGCGCACCATACAGCTACGCATCTTATAAGCGCTGCTGCAAGGAAGCTGCTAGGGCCCCATGCATGGCAAGAAGGGGCTAAAAAGGGCCCTGAAAAAGCCCATATAGATATAGCCCATTATGAGAGGCTTTCTGATAGCCAGATAGAGAGGCTGGAGCGCATAGCAAATGACTACATAGTGCATGGAATAAAAGTAACAGTAGGTGAAATGAGCCGCAGCGAAGCAGAACAAGAATTCGGCTTCTCAATATACCAGGGGCATGGTGTTCCGTCAAGCGTTATGCGGATAGTACAGATCAGGGATCTAAATGGCAATCTAATAGATGCGGAGGCATGTGGAGGCCTGCATCTGATGGGAAGGGAAACTTATATCGGTTTAATAAAAATAATCGCCTCCTACAGAATACATGACGGTATAAATAGAATAGAGTTCGTAGCCGGGCCCGCTGCAGTGGATTACATATCTAAGGTTTCAAAGGAGATCGCTTCAATAAGTTCAGCACTAAAATCAAATGGCGGAAGCATATCAGACAGCGTAATATCTAAAATGAACGAGCTCACAAGCTATAGAAAATCATACGAGGCTCTTGAGAATGACCTTGCTAAAGCGCTTGGCGGGTCCATAGCATCAGAAGGCCAGAAACTTGTGGTTAAAGAGCTTAAGTATAACCGCAAGCTTATGCGAAAAGTCGCCAACGAAGCAGTAGCTGCAAATAATGGAATAACTGTTGTGCTGTACAACAAACAGGGTGAGATAATAGCTGTATCTGGCAGCAAGTCAGAAATATCAGCGCTTGGCTCAATAAAATCCTATCTTGCCAAAAATGTTGGCAAAGCTTCATTCAAAGGCGGAGGATCAGATAATTTTGCAGAGGGAAGTTTCAGTTTTAGCTGAATTCTACCAGCACTACTCCAGCTGTTATAACCAGCACACCTATCCACCTAAGCAGCGGTATGTTCTCCAGCAATATTAGTCTTGCCATAATAACTGCAAATATGTATGACATGCCTCCTATGCCATACGCCCAGCTCAAGTGGGTCCTGCTAAGTACATAGAAATAGAAAATAGTCGAAAATATGTATGCAAGGAGCCCAGCTAGCAGGAAAGCAACCAATGAACCCGACTTGTCAAAGGCGGCTTTGAAAAGGAGCTGCCCGGTAGCTCCAAGGAGGGTGGATATTACCAAAAAACCCACGTACCTATGCTTTAATTTCATATTAACCAACTACGCAGACAAAGCTATCAGAATTATTCCAAAAAATACCAAAGTTATTCCGGCAGCTCTCGTCAATGTTGGCCTTTCGCCTAGGAAAACTGCCGATAGTGCAAATACGAATATGAATGTGCTTGCAAAGGTGGGGTACACAAGCGACAGTGGCGCACTTTTCAACGCATATAAGTATATTACGAGGCTCAGCAGGTAACCCAGCAAGCCAGCAATAATCTTGGGCTTTTTGACAAGCCTTGCGAAACTACCTACATTTTTCAAAGGCTCATCCATAGAAGTTTTGAATGCTAGTTGCGCTGCAGAGGCGATTAGCGCCGCGATAAGCGTTATAAATATAACTAAATATATTATCATACTACTTGCCTCCTGTTGATTTTATGGAAAGAAGCCAGGCAGAGCTCCTATCTTCAGCGCTTACAGTTATTTTTTGTATAACTGCAATAATCATATTTATATACTATGGTGGGAACATTATATTCTATTCGGTTGCAGTTGTTGCAATTTTGGCAGGGTTGCTAAATGCTTGGTTGCTATCAAAATCTGGGCAGCAGGCTTCAGCACCCGGAATCAAAACCCAAAGTAATGCAAAATATGTAAATGTAGCAGTTCGCAAGAGGGCAAGTGCTACAAGGAATCGCGCCAAATCAAAAAAGAGGAGATAAAAAATGGCAACCCTTATTGTTTCGGAAAAGCCAAGCGTTGCATTGAGGATATCGCAAGCCCTCAGCAGCGGCAAGGCGGAACGCCACGGGGAAGGTAAAATAAACTATTATTCATTTGAATCAAAAGGCGAAAGCATATATGTTGCGGCCGCAGCAGGCCACCTTTTCACTCTGAAACAGACAAGCAGGGAGAGGGATTACCCAGCATTAGATATAGCTTGGGCACCATCATACGAAGTAGGCAGCAAATCTGCACATACAAAAGCATACCTGGACCTTCTCATCAGCTTAGGCAAGAAATGCGAGAAGTTCATAAATGCCTGCGACTTCGATGTAGAAGGGACCGTAATAGGTACAAACATAATAAAGTTCATAGCAGGGGAGAATTTCGAAAAGGTATCAAAAAGAATGAAGTTCTCAACCACAACAACTCCTGATCTTCTGGAAGCTTTTGCAAATCTAATGCCAATGGACCTTGGAAATTTCTATGCTGGAGAGGCACGCCACATGCTTGATTGGCTATGGGGCATAAACTTCAGCCGGGCGCTCACGCGCGCAGCTGTAGGGAGAAGCTTCAGCAAATCATTAAGCATAGGCAGAGTGCAAGGCCCTGCGCTTGCAATACTTGCAAAGCACGAAATTGAAATAGCACGCTTTGTGCCAAGAACATTCTGGCGCCTAAGTGCTGTAGTAAACGGAGTCGAGTTTTTAAGCAAGCGCGGCGACATATACGAAGAAAGCATAGCAAAAGAGGCGCTAAGCACAGCGCTTTCATCAAAAACTTCTGGAGTTGTAGAGAGCGTGGAAAGGTCAGAAAGAAGCATAAAGCCATACCCTCCTTTTGACCTGACTTCACTCCAGCTTGAGGCAAGCAAGGTAATGCACTATGATCCGAGCAGGACTCTTGCAATAGCGCAATCGCTATACGAGCGCTCCTACATATCATATCCTAGAACGTCATCCCAGAAGCTTCCCCAGACTCTAGGCTTAAGCAAGATAATAAAGGACCTCTCAAAAAACCAGGAATACAAGAAATATGCCGATTACCTGATTGAGTCAGGCCGTTTCAAGCCACTGGAAGGAAAGAAATCTGACGAAGCACATCCTGCAATATTCCCTACCGGAGAGATGCCAAAGAACCTTACTGCCGAAGAGCAAAAACTCTACGACCTTATTGCAAGGAGGTTCCTATCGTGCTTTGGCGAGGATGCGCTTATGTCACTGGAGAAAGTAACCATATCATTCGGCGGAGAAGAGTTTGTTGCAAATGGCCACAAAACCATAAAGAAAGGGTGGCGCGAGATTTACACGTTCATCTCCGAAGAGGAAAAGGATCTTCCTCAGTTTACAAAAGGCGCAAAAGTATCGGCACATGCAATAGAAAAGAAAGAGCTTCAAACCCAGCCTCCAAAGCGCTATACAAAAGCAGGGCTAATATCGGATCTAGAAAAACGCGACCTAGGGACTAAAGCCACTCGCGCTTCGATAATAGATACGCTGTTCAAACGCGGTTATGCTGAAGGAACTAGCATAAAAGTAACTCCATTTGGAATGAAAGTGTACGAAACCCTTGCAAACAACTGCAGCATGATAGTCGATGAGAACACCACCAGAAGGCTTGAGAAGGATATGGAGCAGATAAGCTCAGGAAAGAAATCCGAGTCAGAAGTAATAGAAGAGGGCAAGCAGATGCTAATAGAAGCCCTTAAAACGTTCGACAAGAACATAACAAAGATATCGGAAGACTTAAGGAGCGCAATGCGTGAAAATGTTACTGTACTAGGTAAGTGCCCAAAAGACGGCGGAGACCTTGTAATACGTTTCTCACGCGCTGGCAAAAGCTTTGCAGCATGCTCAAACTATCCAAAGTGCACCAACACATATTCGCTTCCACAGAAGGCGAGAATAGAACCTACTGGAAAGGTGTGTGAATACTGCCACACCCCATTTATAAAAGTATTTAGGCCTGGAAAGAAGCCATTTGAAATGGATTTAGACCCGACCTGCATAACAAAGAAGGAATGGGGCGCAAATTCTTCATACCAAACCAAAACA
>JAVZPY010000014.1:0-11417 GCA_038881415.1 Candidatus Micrarchaeaceae archaeon | reverse complement strand
CTGCTTTGCTATATACCCAAGCATTGTGCTCTTTCCATATCCCGATGAACCCACTATTACAATATGCGGATTCGGCATTTCCTTTAACTTAAGCAGCAACGCTCCTCTGCCCCTCTTCCATTCCCATCGAGCAACCCGCTCCGCCCTAATGGCTCTCGATGCAATATGCAAAATTGAACTTTTTTGAATTGAAAGCTCCCAAATAACATCTCCAAGCTTTATTTCCTTGCCATCTTCTTTATGCCGAAAAAACATACGTAAATTTTTGCAGAAATAGAAAATTAAACCAAAAATGTGGGATGGAAGAGGTTCCATCCCGCCTGAATTTCTTGCTTCGCCAGTCTTGTGTATCCCAGACGCATCTATTCCGATCCGCAGAGAATACTTTTTACCAAGTCCCTGGTTGGCGTACTGCCTAGCAGCTTCGAATGAACGCAGTATTTCAACGACATGCCTTGATATCTGCTCAGATACCTCCTGTTCAACGCGTTCATCCAAGTACGCCTCTGTGCATTCCTCTTCCATTATGCTTCTCAAGGCTTGAACAAGCCCTGCTTCCGCTACCCTTCTCTTTTTGCTCTCTTCCATACCTTACCACCTGGAAAACAAGTTAGCTAAGCCAATTCCGTTTTATATAGCGTCGGCACGCATTTTTACATTTATTTACTCAAGTAAAAGTATTAATATATTACGTAATACTTATGTATGAAAAGTAAAGCTTTATATTTATTACTGCAGATAATACATCTGCTGGAGAAATCCAGCACACCTGGAAAACAAGGCGGCTAAGCCGCCTTGTATTCCGAATATCAGTCTCCGCTCGTTGCCTCGATTTTTTGGAATGATGCATTTACTATCTGGTATATTCCTGTTTCTACTGAGTTATTCTTAGAAGAAGCCTCTATGCCAAATGAAATAGGGTAATCATCCAGGAAACTTGCCCATTCTGTGCTATTTGAAGTAATTAGTATGAACCTTCCGTTCCCTGGTTTTTCTCCTATCAATGCAAGTGGCTTAGAAATATCTAGGTTATTCAATGAGCCCCCGTTTGCCATTTTTACGTAATCTTTATTTGTAATATCATTGTCGTCTACGTTTGAATCATGCAGATTTTGGTAAATGCGCTCTGCACCCTCCTTGTTTATGCCAGAGATTCTATTAAGTCTCATTGTGCCAAGCTTGTCATATTTCGCCCAGTTAAATGCCGCTAAATACCCATCCCCGCCTTTTATCATCATTATGCTTGTGCCTGTCTCATCGCCGTGTTCGCCAAAAAGCGATCCAATTGCGTCCGTGCGCTTCATCTTATCTGGATAATATACGTAGAATTTGCGGTTCTTAATGTTGCTATAATAAGATAGCCAGTCAGAGGTGAACTGGTCAGCCATCCTGGTTTCTATATCCTTAAGCCCCTCAAACATGTATATTTTTCCTCCTGCATACATGCAATTGCGTATGTATCTGCGCTTTTCTTTTCCAAAACCCATATCATCATAGCCTTCGAACACAATGTAGTCATCTTCTGCGTACGCATAATTTCTGCTTGCACTGAAAAAAGTGTCATGCTTATAACCTCTTTCGCCTTGCTCTACATACATAACAATACGAAAGGCCTTTAGGGCGTCTATATAGTCATTTGATGAAGTTTCACCATTTGCTATCGCTTTTATAAATGTCTTTATTCTTGGATCTTTTGAGCTACTAAGTGCCATACTAAAGTGCTCTATGAGAAGCATTTTTGGCGGCCCAACAATCTCCAGCGCCTCCTCTATCTCGCTTACCCCCTCGCTCTGCCGGAGCAAGCCAAACATATCCTTTTCTACTCTGTCAGAATCAAAATTTATAAAAGGCATTAAATCATAAGGCTTATGCAGATCCAGATATAAAAATATAGCTAGGCCCTAAGCAGGTTGGAAAGCGAACCATCCTTTCTCAAGTTTACTATCCTTGCTTCTATGCCGCTATTTTTAGCTTCTAGTATCTTATTTTGCATGCCACCAGAGACATCATTAGCGATTTCACGTATTTCTGCTCCATTTATGTCAATGTTGTCTATTCTTGAAATAATCCTTCCGTCTCTCATTTTTACCCCGTCTACATCAGTTCCAAAAATTAGCATTTTCGCCCTAAGCTTAGCGGCAATGTCAGAAGCAATCGCATCACCTGAAAGAACTGAGAGCCCAAGTTTTGAATCAATTGCGCCATCAGAGTGCATAAATGGAATAAAGCCTCTGTCAAGATACCCATTTATTATATCATAGTTAGACCAAGATACCTTTCCATTATTTGTTGTAATGAATGCATTTGCAGGTAGGTACACAACAGGAAGCTCGTTTGATATAAGTATACGAAGTGTTTCATTTGCTGTTTCTGCTATTTTATATCTGAGATAAGCCCAAGCCTCTTGGTTGTCTGCAAGCCTTGATACTCTCCTCTCTATAGCTATCCTGTGGCCTATGTACCCTGCACCTTGTATTATTACAAAGCTAGCATTCCTGTCCAATTCGCGAGCGACTCTCATCCCAACTTCTTCAACAAAGCTCTCTCCTGTAAGCTTGTCGCTTATTGCAGAACCACCTATCTTCAAAACAAATAGGCGCAATATATCACCCCAGCTCATTTTTGAAAGATTCAATGTCGAAATTTGCATCTATGTACTTGCATATATACTTGATATCCTCAAGTGCGCTTCCAAGGCATGAACTAGCCCCTGGCGATGGCGTTATATTAAATATGAACCCTTCCTTTTGCAGCTTTGCTTCACCAAGCATAAGCGAGCCAGTGTTTTCGTCGACTATCTGCGGCCTTATGCCACCAGTTGACCTGTCTATCCAAACGTCATCATACTTTATGTTAGGTATTATTTTCTTCGCTTCATTTTCAACGAATCTATGTTTGCCTACAACCGGCAGAGAATAAGACATATTGTTTTCTATTATGCGCTTTATATCTTCATTCATCAGTATGTGGTTTATTGCTGATATGTTCTTGGCGTCGGTGTTGAATGTTTTTATGTAGTCAGGTATAGTCTCCGGATGGCCCTTTTCAAGCTCAAATTCCAGGCTAACTGTAGGCCCGTATCTTATTACATCTGGATTGGTTATATCCGGGTCGGCGTGTATTGCAGCAAATGGTATCCCACCATGCTGCACCCTATATACCTTTCCTCTAAGAAGCCTCTTTGAAAAGTAGTAGCCGCCCCCTATAGCCAATATCGACAATCCCTTATCATAACCTAGCTTTTTTGCAAAATACAGGCTGTAGGTTCCAGCTTCAAAAGCTACAAATTTTGCTTTGAAAATATCCCCTTTTACATAAACCCTATAATAATCGTCCCCTCTCTCAACCTTTGTAACAGGCGAATCAAATTTCACATCTATTTTCTTCTTCGACATAGTTGCATTTTTTACAAAGCTTTCTGCAACATTTCCAAAATTCAGCATATACCCCATGTCAGATAGAAGCGCAGTAAGTTTTTCATCTTTGGGCCTTCCCTTAACTGTTCTTGGCTCTATCGTGGCCAGTTCACTTCTCCCTATCAGCTTTAGCCCAGGATAGCTACTTCTTATGCTATCAAAAGTTTTTTCAAGCATATGTCCCTCTTCATCCCCAACTCCAAGAACCATTTTCTGGCATTGCTGTATTACTTTGTCCTTTTCATATTGCTGTATAAACTTTTTTGTGTAATTTAGAAGATACAATGCCTCCTCTTTTACCTTTAACGCTTTTTCCTTCGAATAGTTAGTCTCCACATCGCCAACATGGAGCGTCTGGGAATTGCTTCGCGCATTAGAATTTAGAGTTGCCAGCTTTCCGTATTTTTCAAGCAGTAATATGCTTCGTATATCCGTGTAGCGACTTGCGGCAAACAAGAGCGCAGTGCCTGTTATACCTCCACCAACAATTATCAGATCATAAACCCTATCCATAATACCTATAAGATGGCTCAGGAAAAGTATATTTATCTGACGTTAAAGCCTGTCTGTTATTGATTTATATAGTTCAGCGATACGCTTTTCCTTTTGTACGGCTACTTCCCCTTTATCCGCCAATTCGGCGATTCTGCTATCATACGGTATCTCGCCAATGACTTCGCAACCTAACTCTTTAGCAACGTAGTCAACATTGGGGTTGCCTTGTTCTGCCATGTTTCCAACAACCCCTATCACCGGAACATTGAGCATCTTTGCCATAAGCCCAGATTTTATTGAGTTAACTGCTGCTATCTTTTGCCCTGTAGTTACTACAACAAAGCCATCTAGGCCAAGCACCTGCATTATTGTAAGTGGTGCATCAGATGTGCCTGGCGGCAGGTCTATTATTAGATAATCTAGTTCGCCCCATTCGGTATTCTCGAGGAAATCATAAAGCATCTTTACTATTATTGGCCCCCTCCATATTATTGGCGCCTGCTTATCATCAACAAGCATTGCTGTTGATACCATCTTTATACCGTCCTTGATTATTGGCCTAAACGGCATTTTAGAAGTATCAATCTTGTCATATACGCCTACAAACATATGTAGATTTGGGCAATCTATGTCGGCGTCTAGTATGCCAACCTTATTGCCTTTTGCAGCTAGCGAATAAGCTATGTTTACGGCCGTAGTAGTCTTACCTACGCCGCCTTTGGCGCTGTATACCCCTATTTTTTTCTCAATCCCAGAAAGCGATTTCTTTATTGCTTCCTTGTGCTGAAGCACAAGCGAGAAAGAAGGATGGATACTGCTAGGGCTATGCTTTTCTACCTCCATGAAAAGAATTCACAACAAAAAACTTAATATGTTGCGCATAACTATAATATTTAGATAAACTTATACAAGATGCAAAGAGATTTATAGTTTTACCCATTCTAAACTATTATCTGCATCCTTTTAAGGTGTATTGAATGAAAATAAGCGAATTGAAGGCTGGCGCTACAAATGTAACGATACAGGCTAAAGTCATAAGCAAAGATGACCCAAGAGAAGTTGTAACCAAATATGGCAAAAGGCTCAGTGTTGCAAACATAAAGCTTCAGGACGATAGCGGCAGCATACAAATGTCCCTATGGGGGAATGACATAAACGCAGTTGAGATAGGGGATACTATAGAAATCTCGAACGGTTATGTAAATGAATTTAGGGGCACACCGCAACTCTCAACTGGGAAATACGGCAAAATAAGGGTAATAGAAAAGGGCGATGGCCAGGCAGATATGCCCCCTGAAGAAGACACTGGCTTTTCAGAAGAAAGCGAAGATCCTGATATGGAAGTATAATCTGGCAAATCATCTGTGCCTAGACCTACCTCTTTTTTTCCAGTACTTGAAAGTATAAAACAGAAATGCCATTCCCAATACGACTCCGAACCAAAGTGAAGCTATTCTTGTCATAATTGTTGCTGCTGAGCTCTGTGCAGCACCAAGGCCGAAAGTCCCGCTTATCAGCGCAACCAAGGCCCCATCAGTAACTCCTATGTTTCCAGGCAGTGTAGAAATCATACCAAAAATTTGTGAGCTGGAAAATATGAATATGCTCCCAGCAATATGTAGCGCACCTCCCAATGCCAAAATAGAGAACAGCAGTGCGAGGGAATTCATCACTGCAGCCGGCACAGATAGAGCCACCGATACGCCATACACTTTGTAATTGTTTAGCTTGCTTTGCGAAGCAAAGTATTCGTCTCCGTATAGAGAGAACATCTCCAAAAATTTGCTCTTCTTCATAAATCTCCTCACTAAGTTGAAGAACCAATCATTAAGCAAAAAAGCGAATGGCAGAACCAAAATTATGTCTAATATGAGGATGTAAATAACAAGCTTATTGAAATAAAGTGCTGCAATTATAGCCACGACTGCTATCCCAAGAAAGTCTGTAAATATATCCATCGTTACTATAGGTATTATATTTGTAAATTTTACGTTGGAAATCCTGTTAAGGGTATAAGCTGCCAGTATCCTGCCAACCTTTCCAGGAGTTATATTCATGGAATATAATGACATATATACCATGAAGCTTTTTCCTCTCGGTATTGAAATATCAAGAGTCTTAAGGTAATAGCTCCATTTGACAAACCTGAGCAGATACCCAATAAAAACAGAGAGTATTGCAAGGCCAAATATCCACAGGTCGGCTCTGCCTATTATTTCTGCCACCTTTGCAGCTCCTCCTAACCATGCTATGACACCAAATACCACTACGCTAAATATCAAGGATAAAGCTACAAATCCCATAACTCTATTTACAAGCTTTTTGTATTCCTTCTCGCCCATGCTTTTGGTGTGGGTTATTGTATACCAAATGGAAGCATTCTTACTTTTTTTAGCCGCCACAAAATCAATGCCTTAAAGTATTTTCGAAAGCTACTTCGTACTGCTTTGCTATTTTCTTCCAATCGTGTTCCTTCAAAATGAAATCGCGAACCAGTCTCATATTATTTGCTTTCCAGCCTGTTTCAGAAAGCCTTTTAATAGCTCTGAATATCTGCATAGAACTCCTTGGACTCACATAAATTCCATAGGTCTTTAGCATTTCTGGTATGCCGCCAACTCTGGTAGCTACGACAGGTATCCCAGAAGCAAGTGCCTCCAAACCTGCCAAACCCGCAGGTTCATAAAGGGAAGGGAAAACGAATGCGTTTGATGAATTGTAATAATATGGCAGAACAGTTTCTTCAATGTTAGAAAGTATAGATACATTTGCATGCAGACCCCTTCTGTCAACTTCTGCCTGCAAAGAACTTTTCAATGGTCCGCTGCCTATAATAATCAATTCCGAATTGCCGTCTATTACGCCTTTTGATATTAACTTGTCGAAAGCATCTATCAGGTAAATCTGGCCTTTTTGCTGTACCAATCTTGCTGTATTAAGTATTACTGTATTACCAAGATCTATACCTAGTTTTCTCCTCGCAAGGTTAATTTTGCGCGGTCTAAACTCTTTGTAGTCCACCCCGTTTAATATCACTTTAGTCCTATACAAGTGTTTCTTAGGCACTGTGCTTTTAGCTGCATCCTTTGAAACTGCAGTTATAAGGTCGCACATCCCTATTAGCCTGCTGCCCCACGTTTTGTCAAAAATAAGCCCGCCGCTATCAGTAAACCTGTCAATATTACGCGGAAGTGAATTGTGTATTGTTATTGCAAGCTTTCCTCCAATGCTGCGCACTGCCTTAACTTCCCCAAGAAAGTACTGATACCTGTTGTTAATATGGTATATCTCCGCACCAGTTTTCTTTATTTCATCAAGTATGCCATTCATTTTCAAAAATGGCATAGGCAAACCCTGTATATTGAGATAGACAGTGTTTAGCCTTACAACTTTTATGTTATTGATGTAGTTTATCTGCCTTTTCTGCCCTCTTTTTAATGCTGCGCTTATAACAGTAATGTTATGCTTTTTTGCAAGGTTCCCATAAATATTATACAGAACTCTTTCTGTCCCCCCATTGTAAGGGTAGAAAAAAGGGTTCAAAACGCATATGTCCATTGACCACACCTAAATTAGGTTTCCTGAGCAAGTATCGCTTTAACATACGGCTGGTTGCATATTTTAGCAGGGGTGAAATTTGTAGCTTTACATATGTTTGCAGTATATAAGTTTGCTGCCCCAATAACGTTTTGGGATGGCACAGAAGACGTGTCGTTTAATTCTGATATTATTTCATTCCAGGTATACTTTGTTAATAATCCTCCTAGTATTGGACTCCCTACCATAACAGACTTGTTTGCTATATCCACGAATGGTATGCTGCCACCCTTATCAAATGTAGAGAAGATATGGGATTGCTGTTGGTCCATTCTCTGCAGTGTTGGATAACTATTTATCGAAGAATTGAATTTGTTTGTTGTCAATTCAACTTCCTGGAAATCTATCACTTGACTGCTGTAGCTTGAATTGTAGAATGTAAAAGTTGGCGTATTGGGATATATATCAGATGCGCTTGAAGTCATATAGTGAAGCTGGGTGAAATTCCCAAACCGCATTAATGCAAGTATCATACCCCAGCGTGCTTCTGCGCAGAACGGGCAGAAATCTGCACCTATATATAGGAATACTGGCTTTCCAGAAGAGTTTAACGAAGTAAGATTCCCTTCAAGTGACATAAATCCAGCTATTGTCCCTGCGCCAACCCTGTTCGCAAGGGTCTCATTATTGGCAATTGTACTCAATTGGGATAATGTTTGGTAGCTAACGGCAACATTGTCTTGAGATGGTGTACTAGCTCCACTTACAGAGGTGTTTGATAACACAAATACTATCGCTACAGCTACTGCAACCAATACCCCAATAATGATGAATTTCTTATTTTTTTCCATAAGACTACCAATTCAATGCGATTCTTGGTAATATTTTTTTCATAATCTTATTTAAGAATTTATTAATCTGCTTCGTGTACCTAGATAGCAAATAATAAAGCACTATGCTTATAACAACCCCAGCAATTACATCTGTAAAGTAATGCAAACCAAGATACACTCTGCCAAAAAGTATTAGCAAAAGCCAAACTACATAAGCTAACCTAAGGTACTTGTACCCCTTCAAGAAAAATGCCAGCCCAGTCAATACCGCAGCGTGGTCACTAGGGAATGAAAATGAGGATTGGCAGCCGACATTATTTATCCAGCTGAGCTCGCTGATGTTGCACGGTCTTGGTTCCCTGATGATGTTCTTGATAACATCAGATACTATAAAAAATAAAATCCCTGCGACTACAAGGCTATACGCATTCGGATCTTTCCTATAGAAATACATGTACAAAGCTATTACAGGAAGCACAACAAAAAAGCTTTTTGCCAGGATAGCCATAACATAATTAAGCGCAGGGCTGGCTATACTGTCAGCTAGTTTGAATGCTTCTATGTTTATGCCTATGCTATATGGCTGCAATAAAAGTAATCCAAACATAAGAACACTTAACAAACAGATTAGAGTAAAGTCGAATTCAACTTCAGCTTCTAAAGCTTAAATACCTTTCTTAATAAGTATTACGGTACCAAGGGGCTGTAGCGTAACCTGGCAGCGCAGCTGGCTCCAGATGTTTAACCTAATTTGAGCTTTAAGCAATGATGAAGATCTGGAATTTGAGTCATGAAGTAACCAGCTGATCCGGGTCCAAATCCCGGCGGCCCCAAACATGCACAGAATTGTTAATGCAAGATACTGGAAATCTGTTTTTAATAATTCTTGACCAAGTTATTACCGATGGAGGTACTAGTAGCCCTGTTGTTACTTTTGTCCTTTTCAATACTCCTTGGGAGGATTTTTGAAAGATTCGGCATAACGGAAATAGTAGGTCAGATAATTTCTGGGGTAATTTTGGGCCCAAGCATATTGGGTTTTGTCAGCCCTTCCCCAACACTGTCTGGAATAGCAGAAGTCTCCATATTTTTCATACTGTTATTCATAGGAATACAAATAACCACAGAAGTGCTTACGGGCCACATAAAAAGCTCAGTATACTTTACGCTTTCATCATTCATAATACCATTGCTTGCTATGTTTTTGGTCAGCGTCTACCTATTTAAAATAAGCTTTGTTTCTGCCTTTGCAGTAGCAATAGCATTAGGCGTGCCTTCGATATCAATAGTATCAGTGCTTGTTTATCGGCGTTCAATAATAAATGAAGAGGATGGCCTGCGCATATTGTCCGGTGTAGTAATGACTGACCTTATTGCATTCATACTGCTTGCAATATTGCTTCATGAGTATTCCATAATAAAAACAACAGCCAGCCTTGTCGCATTTTTTGCGATTTTAATCTATGCTGGAAGGTATACCAGCGTCCACGGTAAAAAAATAAAGAAAGTGTTTAACAATTTGGTAAATAATGGGTCAGATGCAATTATTTTTGCTATAGTAATAATATTCGGACTTATAATATCAGCAATACTGCAGGAGATAGGCATAACGTATGTACTCGGGGCTCTTTTCGCGGGCCTATTAATTCACCCAACTACTGTAGGAGAAAGATCTGCAAAGATGCTAAGCAATACATTCAGAAGGCTAAATGATAGCTTCTTCATACCGGTTTTCTTCAGTATAGCAGGCTTGGAATTTGCCATACCAAAAGAAGGGTATATAATCCTGCTAGTTGCGCTTGTAGGTATAACCATGTGCGTTGGCGGCGCGCTTAATTTTCTAGTTGCACAGAACCGCTTCAGAAAAGTCAATCCAAGAGATGCAATAGGAATATTAGGAGGCAGGGGCGCGGTCGGCATAATAATAGCAACGCTAGCATTACAAAATAGCATAATATCTAACCAGCTGTATACTGTAGTGCTTGTTGGTACGATAACACTTTCAATAATTATGCCTCTCGCGCTTACAAAAAAGAAGGAAAAAGAAGCCATAATACGGAGCTAAATTGGATTCAAGTCTACGGAACTTATTTAACACTTTTTAAATTGTTTTGTAAATAAAAAATACATTCTATGGTATCAAAAAAATCTTACGATAAAGCAGAGAGGGAAAGAGAGAGAAAATTTGGTAGCTCCTACAAGTGGATTGCCCTATCAAATACTACTCTAGGCGCCTTGATGGCTTCGATAAACGCATCAATACTAATAATATCTCTGCCTGCAATATTTAATGGTTTGGGGATTAATCCATTGTCGCCTTCAAGCACTGCCCTGCTCATATGGCTTCTTTTGGGCTATAGCATAGTATCGGCTGTTGCTGTTGTATCTGTTGGAAGGCTTTCTGATATGTATGGCAGGGTAAGGCTGTATAATCTGGGGTTTGCAATATTCACTATAGGCTCGATAGGGCTTTACGCATCATCACTCTTTATATCCGGAGTAGCAGGTGCCCTATCTTTGATCTTCATAAGAGTGCTGCAAGGCATCGGCGGCGCATTTCTTTTTGCAAACAGCGCAGCAATACTAACTGATGCCTTTCCAGCAAACGAGCGCGGCAAGGCGCTGGGATTTAACCAAATTGCAGCAGTTGGAGGGTCTGTAGTTGGATTTATAGTTGGTGGCCTGCTTGCAGGTATAGACTGGCACCTCATATTTCTTATAAATGTTCCATTCGGTATAGCAGGCACTATATGGGCTTATCTGGCCCTTCATGAGATTGCCTTAATAAAGGAAAACCAAAAATTTGATGTTTTTGGCAACATTACGTTTGGGGCAGCCTTGATACTGCTATTAGTGGGCATAACATATGGCCTGCTGCCATACGGGCAAAGCATTTCAGGTTGGTCAAATCCTTTTGTTATATCTTCAATAGCGATAAGCGTAGTTTTATTCATATTATTCGTAGCCATTGAACTTAAAGTGATGGAGCCCATGCTCAAATTGACCCTATTTAAAATACGCTCCTTCACCTTCGGCAATCTGAGCCTGCTTCTTGCAGGATTGTCAAGGGGTGGCCTACAATTTATGCTTATAATATGGCTCCAGGGCATATGGCTTCCATTTCATGGTGTATCAT
>JAVZPY010000013.1:0-11982 GCA_038881415.1 Candidatus Micrarchaeaceae archaeon | reverse complement strand
TGCATTGTCTGTATATTTCTGGAAGGCTGCCTGCATCTTTACGTGCCATTCTGGAGCTATGTCGTGTGCTGTTACGAAAAGGCGGCGCACTTCTTCTGGTATCTCTTCGACATCCTGTATTGAAGTTCTGCCTGCAAGCTCTTTCATCAGACTTTCAGAATAGAAGTTGTACTCGAGCGCAAACTTCTCAAATTCGTTGTCGACTTCTATCAAGTTCGAGCCAAGGCTGTCGTGAACGTTCCTCATGTATACTACTGAGAATATAGGCTCTATGCCCTGAGATGCGCCGCCGCTGATTATGCTTATAGTGCCAGTGGGGGCTATAGTTGTGACTGTAGAGTTCCTTAGCGGTTTGTAGCCAAGCCTGTACCATATGCTCTCCTTAAATGCTGGGAATGGGCCGCGCTCTTCCGCAAGCTTTTCACTCATCTTCCTTGCAGTATCTGTGATAAAGGACATAACTTTTTCTGCAAGCGCTAGAGCCTCGTTGCTGTCATATTTGATCCTTAGCTTTATCAGCATGTCGGCCCAGCCCATTACTCCGAGGCCTATCCTCCTTATAGACTTAGAGACCTTGTCTATCTGCTCAAGCGGATACTTGTTTGCATCTATTACGTCATCCAGGAAGCGTGTGCCCAGCTCCACAGTGCGCTTTAACAGGTCCCAGTCTATCTCGTATTTATGGTCTACAAGCTTTACCATGTTGGACAGGTTTATTGAGCCCAGGTTGCACGAGTCGAACGGGTACAACGGCTGCTCTCCACACGGGTTTGTTGATTCTATTGGACCGTATGACGGCACGGGGTTTGAGAAGCTTGAATTCATTCTGTCAAGGAATACCAATCCTGGGTCACCGGTCTTCCATGCCATTGTAACTATTAGGTTCCAGACAACCTTTGCATTTATTCTCCCTACAGGCTTACCTGTCCTTGGATTTATAAGGTTGTAGTCTTCGCCGTTCTTCAGGGCCTTCATGAATGCATCAGTTATCCCTACAGATATGTTGAAGTTCCTTAGGACGCCTTCATTTTCTTTTGCGACTATGAAGCTCAATATGTCTGGGTGCTCTACTGACAGTATGCCCATATTTGCGCCGCGGCGCTTTCCGCCCTGCTTTATCTGCTCAGTAGCCGCATCAAATATCTTCATGAATGATATTGGCCCGCTAGATACCCCGCTTGTACCATGGACTATGTCATTGGCCGGCCTTAGCCTTGAGAATGAGAACCCTGTGCCACCACCGCTTTTATGTATAAGAGCAGCATATTTTACAGGATCGAATATTTTGTCAAGGGAATCTTCTACAGGTATGACAAAGCATGCGCTGAGCTGCCCAAGGTTTGTTCCCGCATTCATCAGAGTGGGAGAGTTTGGCATGAAGTTCATAGAAGTCATTGCATCGTAGAATTCTTTGGCTACAGCGTCTGCCTGCGCCTCATCCTTGCCGTATAGCATTTCCGCCCGCGAAATGGCCTTCGCCACTCTCCAAAATAGCTGTTGTGGCGTTTCCACCACTTTGCCCTGCTCATTCTTGAGCAGGTACCTAGCTGAAAGCACAATGAGGGAATTCAGCGGCATCTTCAGATCGTCATCTACTATCCCCAACGAAGCCTTGAAGATTCTTGCTTCTGCATGCTTATGCCTGTATAGTATATAAGCTTTTGACACGTTTGGGTCTGTTTCCATCAGGGCCTTTTCAACTATGTCCTGTATTTCTTCAACCCCTATCTCTTCCTTATTTGAAGAATTTATACGCTCTACTACCTTCTCGGATACACGCTTTGCATCTGCGAGATTTTCCGAATCTGACCTGTTGGAATATGTGCTAGAAAATGCTTTGCCTATTGCAGAAACTATTTTGCCTTCGTCAAAAGCAACTCTCTCCCCATTCCTTTTTAAAACGACTTTGGCCGCCATTCTTATACCCCACACGGATGTGCAGTAAGTATTTTCCAGATAAGCCTTAAATACCCACACTTCCGCTAATCGGCACTTTGGAGTATATGAATTTTTTGATTGGTTTAAAAAGCTTTATGTTTATTGTTTGTCGACGGTGTCGCAGTCATATTCAAATTCGCGTTGAAGTTGTGACCACGCCTTTTTGTATGCGTCGTGAAACTGTTGTTCAACATTGAAAAATAGCCAATTTGAGAATGCAGCATTTATTTTGCTATTCTGCGCAACCTCGCTTATGTCTGAGGTTGTTATTGATTTCCAGCGGCCGGAGCGCGCTTCAATATACTCTGACTTTACCTCCTGCTGGTTGAGGTTTGATGCACCATCATTAAGGAATTTGTATGTGCGCCATGCATGGTTTGATGCAAAGGATGCGATTATGATCGCCATGTTTCTTGTTTCTATGTCCTCCTTGGTCATTTCTGACTCTGGTTTCATTGCAACATGGTGTATGCGGTCTTTGATAATGTCGTATTTTGTAAGATTGTGTTTTATCGGCATTTAATCCCAATTGAACATTATGTCCAATCAATACTTGCAGGCTATTTATCTGCCAGTCAGCCGCAACAATATCATTTGGCAAAGCAAATTATATAAGCTTATACCAGATTCACCTAAAATAACAAACGCGCCAGAAAAGATTTTTATTTAGATGCTGGAATATATTTTTGGCGATAGTTTATGGCTTTCCTAGGCATGCTGGGCAAGAAGAGCCCCCAGATTGCGGAGAAGTTCTCACCTTATATGGTGACAACAGAATGGTTTCCTTACAAGTTTTACTCGAACAAAAAGGGTTCCTCCATATTGTTTGTGAAGCTTAAAAACCTTACAAACGAGCCTTTGCTGACCTCATTTTTGGTAGAGCTTCCAGGGAAACTAAGCTTTGATGAGATCGGTTTGGCTAAGGAGAAGCTCACGAAAGTAGGCGAAATAAAACCTATGGAAGAGAAGGAGCTTAGATTCAATGTATTCAATAGCATAGGTATAGAGCCAGGAGAGTATACAGTGACGCTTACCACTACAGCACACTACCAGAATTATGATAAGGTAATCAATGTAGTAAGAAAAAGGACCTCGGTTGGGGTAGTCTAACCGGGCGGCTTCTGATTTTCCTGCTGAGACAGGTATGAGGATATCGCAGATAGCATATCTGCGATTTTGATGCCCTTTTCGCTTAGGCGCACGCTTTTTAGGCGACCGTGCTTTTCAGAAACAGTTATTCCTAGTTTTTCGCATTCGGCTATGAAATTGCTTACGTGAACGTATGTTGTTCCTGTGGATTTTGCTATGCTGCTTATGCTGACATCCTGCGAAGCTTTTAGCAGCAGTATTATCGCAGCTTGCTTATCCCTAAGCAGTATATGCCCTCCTTCCATAAATTAATAATTATCAAAGAAGCTTAAATCATTTGCATTTTATAGGATATACTGCAACTGGCGCACCATAAAGCTAAAGGTATTAATTAGTTTCTACGGAAATATCCTTAGAGAACCAGAGGTGTAGAATTATGGTAAAGTTTATAATAGCGAAACAGCTTGTAGGAAAGAAGGTTGTCACAAACGATGGATACGACCTTGGCGTATTTGTAGACATGGAAGTTAGCGAAGTTACTGGCAAGATAAAGAATATAGTTGTAGAGCCAGATATGGATAGCCCAATAGCAGAAAAGATGGTTAGCGATGACAAGTACATAAAAGTGCCTTACAACGCAATACTTGCTGTAAACACATACATAGTAACAGACAGAAAGCAGCTATAGCCTTTTTGTTTGATTTGTTTAATGGGGAGGGGCGGATGATAATCTGCGGCGGCGATGAAGCTGGTCGCGGCGCGCTCTTGGGCCCTCTTGTTGTTTCTATAGTTGGAATAAGCAGCAGCGGAGCAAGGAAGCTTGCTGAGATAGGAGTAAGGGACTCAAAGCTGCTTTCCCCAAAAAGGAGAGAGGAGCTTTTTGATAAGATACGCGGCATAGCAACTGCAATTGAAGTAGATGTAATAAATGCATCTGAAATAAATGATGCAATGGAAAAAGGGATATCCCTTAATGAACTAGAAGCATCAAGATTTGCAAAACTTTTTGACAGGGTAGAGAAGGATGTAGGCACGATATATCTGGATTCTCCTGATGTAATAGAGGAGCGGTTTGGTATGCGCGTAAGCATGTATTCTAAAAAACCGATAAGGGTTGATGGCATTAGGAGAGAAAGGAAGCCTGGCATTAAATACACAAAGCTTGTATCAGAGCACAAAGCGGATGTGAGATATCCAGTAGTTTCGGCTTCAAGCATAATATCAAAGGTAATAAGGGATCTCGAGATAAAGAAGTTGGAAGATGCATCCGGTATAGAGCTTGGCTCAGGATACCCTTCAGACTTTAAAACAATAGATGCGCTGAGAAAAAATATAGGCAACCAGTATTTGGAAAAGCATATAAGGAGGTACTGGAAAACTGTTGACAGGATAAGACAGACCAAGCTGTCATATTTTTAATTTGTTCAAACAACTTGTGAGCCTGTGGCGCAACTTGGATAGCGCACGTGGCTTCGGACCACGCGGTTGCGGGTTCAAATTGGCCATGGCATGGCCATGGTTATGGAAATCCCGCCAGGCTCGAATCTCAGAAGCAGGCTTTACTTCTTTTCCTCCTCCTGTATCTTGGTAGTGCTTATTACCAGCGGTGGGATGAGGCCAAGCGATGATGCTACAAGTGTGCCAGTAGCACTGCACCTGAAGTTTAGCGCATTTATTACCTCTTCTGCCAAAGCAGTTGGAAGTCTCTTCTCGTCATTCCATTTCTTCACAACAGAATTAAGCGCCTCTTTGGAGTCCTTAACCTCGACTGTACCCATGATCTTTATGTTACCTATGCCCTTAGCAGATGAGGAATCTGAATCGAAGTAATCCGCAGAGAAAGTATAGGCTATCGTTATGTGCTCCCCTTTGGATTCAACTCTCTCAAGGTTTATATTTAACTTTGGAAACCTCTGCTTTGATACAGCTTCTATTGATTCTATGCTGCCTTCTACTTTGGATATTGTTAATCCTGTTATCATTTCTACCACTTTTGCTAATCTGGTACAGTATCTATGCGAAATTGTACCTAAAGTGCAATCGTATATTGTAACAAAAAAGCTTTTATGCCTTCACCCTAAGGTCCAAAGATTAGGTTATATTGATTAACCTGTGAAAAGCTTTTATTAAGTTGCTGGTAATGTTATATGCAACTGTGGTGATATGAGGGGCACATGCGCGTTCGCGCTCGCTTTGGCAGCGTTGTTTGGAGTTGCTGGAATTGCACATGCCTCTTATACTGTGCAAAATGTTAATACTACAGTAACCCTATACCCGAACAACAGCGCACATGTAGTCCAGGTTGTGCAGTTTATTGTTAGCAACCAGTCTGCGAATCAGTATACTACTGCGAGAGTGGCGCTTAACCTTACAGTAAGTGCATGGGAAAGCCTTATAGGCAGCGACCAGGTAGATTATGATCTTATAAACCCACACTCTGGGGTAAGGGGGCTGGCCTTGCTTCCTGGACCGCTTACTGTAAATGGAAACCACTATGTAGCTGACATAATCCTAAACTATTATGTTGACAATGTAACATCATACAGGGAGATTGCACCGAGGACATTTTATTACTCTTTCAACCCAGATGTGCTTAATTTCCAAAGCAGCCAGAGCGGGGTAAACCTGCCTTCTGATGCTAGGTTTAACATCGTGTTGCCGCAAGGATCAAAGATAATATCAGTATACCCAGTGCCAGATTATCCACCTGTAATAAACTACACTTCAAGAAACATCAGCATGATATCGTGGTATTCTGGAGAGCCACTATCAAAATTCCAGCTTAACTTTGAGATGACAGAAAGCCGCACTGCAGAGGTAATAGGATTCTTAAAGAAGGTTTATGCAGAGCTTGGGTTGCTAACATACGTCATATTGGGCGGATTGATACTGGGCTTTATAGTGTACACTTATTATAAAGTAAGGTAATCGGATGGCAGAAGACAGAAAAAACGTTATCGAACTTTTAAAAAAGGGTGCCACGCTTGAACAGATATCTGAGAAGCTTGGTATGCCTATGCAACGCCTTTACGGCCTGGTAGAATCGCTTGCAGGCGAGGGCATTGTAGAAGTTAAGCGCAGCGAAAGCTCACGCTTTGAGATTACAGATGAAGGGTTGGGGTACCTTAAAGGCTTCCCAGAAGAGTTTGTTGCAAGGGAGGTTGGGGAAAAAAAGGCAGTTGAAGTAGGAAAGATTAGAAACAACATAGGGCTTATATGGGCGAAGAGGAACGGATGGATTAGAATAGAGGGAGGCAAGGCTTTGCCAGGAAAGCCAGTTGGCAATGGGTATAGGCAAAGGGCAGCATTGCAAAGCATACATTCTGGAGAGGACTATGGCAAAGTGCTAAAAGAGTACGGAAAGGAGGTTGAAGCGCTCGTATCAAGAGGTCTGGTAAAGGTAATTAAGGAGAAGCACATATCTTCTGTGGAGCTTACTGATACAACCAAAAGCGAAGGAGCTTTTGACAGTGGCATTGGCGAACTTACTAGGGAAATGATAAAGAACCAAGACATATCATCGTTTAATTTCAAGCCTTATTACATTGACAAGGGCATAAGAAGGCAAAGGTCAGCAAGGCTGCACCCAATGCACAAAATGATAAGAGCCATAAGGGAACGGTGGGTAGGCATGGGCTTCAAAGAGACTTATGGGCCGATAGTGGAATCTTCATTTTGGAATTTTGATGTTTTGTTCTCACCACAGGACCACCCTACAAGGGAGATGCAGGACACATTCTTCCTCTCAAATCCAAAATATCTCGACATAGATGACATAAAAATTCTCGGAAGGGTGAGACGCATGCACAACTCTGCATGGAAGGAGAAATGGAGCGAGGAACTGGCAAGGAGGGCTGTACTTAGAACACATGCTACAAGCGTTTCGGCACACAACATAAGCGCATACTCCTCTTTTGATTCCGATTACCCAATAAAGCTATTCTCAATAGGTAAGATATTCAGGAATGAGGCCATAGATTACAAGCACCTTGCCGAGCTCCACCAGGTAGACGGCATTGTTATAGGAAATTCCCTTACTCTTGCAAACCTTTTTGACATACTAAAGAACTTCTATTCCTCATTTGGAATAGATGTAAAGTTCAAACCATCATATTTCCCCTTCACCGAACCTTCTGTTGAAATGTATTATTACGATGAAAAATTTAAGGACAACATAGAATTGGGTGGCGGCGGGATAATACGCAAAGAGATAACAAAATCGCTAGGCACAAATAAGAGCGTGCTTGCTTGGGGCCTTGGGATTGAAAGGCTACTATTCAATTACATAAATATAGGGAGCCTAACAGACCTGTATGAGAATAACATAGGCAAGCTGTCTGAAATGGAGGAGGTTGTGATTTAATGACAAAGGTTCAGTTTGCGCTTTCTGACTTCAAGAATCAGGGTTTGAGCCTTGAAGACCTAGAAAAGGCAGTGCCAGGAATAGGTATGGAAGTTGATGGGGCATCTGACGAAAGCATAAAAATAGACATAACTCCAAACAGGCCTGACCTTCTCTCTTTTGATGGATTAGTTAATGCTGCACTGATGTACCTTGGAAGGAGGAAACCGGATGCTGAAAAATATACCTCGCCTACTGAAGCTGAGCTATCGATACAGGTTGACCCATCTGTTAGAAGAAGAAGGCCTTTTATTGCCGGAATTGTAGTGCATGGAGCAAACCTTTCGGGAAAAAGGTTTAGATACCTGATAGATTTTTCAGAAAAACTTAGCGATGGGTATGGAAGAAAAAGGGCAAAGCTTGCTTTAGGAATACATAATCTTAAGTCAATAAAAGGAGAGGTTAGGTACCTTGCAGGCAAAGATTCATTCGTGCCGTTGGGGCGCAGAGAAAAGATGGATTTTGACACTACAATTAGGGAGCTTGAAAAGGGAAAAGAGTATTCGCATATAGTAGCTGACAAGAGCGGGAATTATCCATACTTGAGGGACTCTGAAAAAGTGCTCTCGCTTATACCTATAATAAATTCAGAAGCAAGCAAAATAGATCCAAAAAGCGGAGAGCTTTTCATAGACGTTACAGGCATATCACAGGCTGCAGTTAATGCTGCCACAGACATACTGGCATGTTCTTTCATAATGGGCGGCGCAAAGATTGGAAGGGTTGAAGTCAAATATGGGTGGAATGGAAAATCAGATATTACGCCACACCTTGAAGTAAGGTCTGAAAGCGTTGGTTTGCATTATATACAAAAAAGCTTAGGCTTTTATTTGGATGGCAACAGGATTGCCGCGCTATCTGAGCGCATGGGCCATATTAGCTACATATATGGCAAAAAGCTTATAGTAAAATCGGCCCCGTATAGGACAGACATACTCAGTGCGCAGGACATAGTTGAAGACATAGCAATGGCTTACGGCTTTGATAGGATAGACCCGCTCCCAGTAGCAGGGTATTCCTTTGGATCCGTTGGAAGGCTTACAGAGATGTATGAGCTTGCATCAGAAATAATGGTTGGCATGGGGTATACTGAGGTAATAAACAATTACCTTACGAGTTCTGAAGCGTGCTTCTATAAGATGGGAAGGCAATTTGACAAAAATAGCACAATAAGTGTAGAATATTCCAAAACAGAAAATATGTCAATGCTTAGGGATATTGTACTCCCAAGCTTAATGGGAAATTTGTCTTCTTCTTCAAAAGAGCCCCTTCCGATTTCGATCTTTGAATTTGGAAGTGCTTTCCGCATGGATGGGCGGAAGGCAAACGAAATGCATAAGCTTGCATTTGCTAAGGAGAATTCACGCGTCAACATTGCTGAGGCAGCAGCAGTAGTGAAAGAATTTTGCATTAGGTTTTATGGTATGGAACCGGAATTCAGGAGCTCTGAAGAGCCATTCTTCATAAAGGGAAGGTGCTCAGAGATTATATTAGATGGCGAAAGCATAGGCAAAATAGGTGAGATATCACCTACCATACTTAGAAACTTCCTTCTGAGCGACCCTGTATGCGCTGGCGAAATACGCATATTTGACCTAAAAGAAGCCACAAAAGGCCACAAAGCCTGATTTTGGCTCTCAACCAAAAGCCAGGAGTTTAGAATTTCTTGCCAAACATTCGCGACAAGAGCGACTTGCGGTTATTGGCCTTCTCTTGCTGGTTAGATTGGTCTTGCTGCACATTGCCATTACTCCAGTCTACCTCAGGATGCTGCTGCTCATACCATTTCTGGTATTCGCGCTGCTGCTGTGCCTTTTTTTCTGCATACTTCTTTTGCTTTATCTCCCATTCAGGCTTCATCTTTTTCCATTGCTCCTGCGTATAGCCATATGGCGGGTGTTCCCTTATGCTTTTGGGGCTGTATGCATAGGTGTATAGCTCCTTGTAATAATCGTAGTCTTCTTCATGCATCTTTGCCCTGTCTATATGCACGCCTTCCTTTGCAAGAAACTCTATAAGCTCGTCCAAGGACATCTTTTCCTTTATGTTGTCTGCAGAAGCCGGATTGTATATTACGGTGATTTTACGCTTATTGAATTCGACCCATGCTTTTATTACCGGCTCTAGAAGAAGCAGCCTGTACTGCAGCCTTGCTGAATATTCCTGCGTCTTAAGCTCTGACTTGTCCACCTCTTCAAAAACTACTTTTTTTATTATCCTGTATGGAACCCTAAATCTCTTTCCATCCTCGACCACATAATTCTTTGAGTCATCTATTTCTGAATTCTGCTGCAGCTCCTTTTCCAAGTCCTGCTTGTACCTGGATTGGCTCGCTATTTCCTCTCTCCTGTCCACATGCCACACCGCTTTAGGCTTTTACCTCTTCGAATATTTCATTGGCGAAATTTGCAACTGGCTTGCCACCATTCACTGGCAGGGCGAAGAAGTCGCGCATTTGGCCGTATGTTCTCCTGTAAGACTCTGTTGCCTTGAGTGCTTTTATGTCGCGTACGTATTTGTCTGACTTGTAGCTCCAGTTGGGGTGGTTCTTTTCCCATTCTACTGCGGGTATGCTGTATTGCCTCTGTATCTTGTCCCTGTATATCTCTGGGAATACATTGAATGTACAGAATGGCAGAACCTCTCCGTTTGGCTGGGCATAATGTATGTCGCACTTTTCAACTCTCTTTATATCATAGGTGTATTCATCCTGGAAGTGCATCATTCCAAGGAACAATGTTTTCATTTGGAATTGACCCATACTAGCAAAGTCGTGCTTCAGCAAGACAGATGAAATCAGCTTCATGAAGTTTACTGACTTTGGCTGCTTCTCCTTATCTATGAATTTTCTAAAGCCCAGCAAGGCTTTTATTGCAATCATGCGCTTTTGCAACTTGCTCTTGCCCTCCATCTCGTCTACGGCATTCTGTATATGTGCCATTAACCCTTCTAGGTCTATAAACCTCCCCACTGGTATTACTTTGTTGTCCTTATCCAAGAATAGGTAGGTTCCTGCACCGCAAGCGAAGTGTATAGAAAGGTCATACTTATACTCCCCTGAAAGTGCTTCTACGAACTTGCTTATTCCTCCGATGTATGGCACAGCAGCCCAGTCTTCCTTTTTTATTGCACCGTTTGTCTGTTCTTCTATCAATTTTATAGCGCCAGGTATTGATATGCGTTGTTTTTCTCTCAGCCTAGTTGGCATCCTGCCAACTAATGATACTGGCTGGAAGTTAACTGCACGCACTACATCTATGTTGTTAAGCGCGAAGTTTATCATTGCGCCGAGCTCATGTTCGTTTATGGTCCTTATTACAGTCGGCACGAGAACCACGCTGAATCCTGCTTTCCTTGCAGCATCAAGAGTAAGCGGGGCTTCCCAGTGGTTCTTCGGATTAGCTCTTGCGCTTACACCGTCAAAGCTCATGTAAAGGGTGCTGACGCCAGCGTGCCTAAGCCTCTTTGCAAGCTCTGGATTGTGTGCTATCGTAATGCCAGTAGTATTGAGCTGTATTTGGTCAAAGCCGTCAGCCTTTGCGCGCTGGACTATCTCTACTATGCGAGGGTGTAGCGTTGGCTCGCCTCCTGTTATCTGGAGTGCATTTGCAGGTATTGGCTTCTGGCTCCTCAGGCTTTTAAACATCTTATCTATTTCATCTAGGCTTGGCTCGTATATTGCCTCGCCCTCTTTTGCATAGAAGAAGCAGTACCAGCAACTCAAATGGCACCTGTTTGTGACTACCACATTTGCAAGACCTGTGTGAGATTTGTGCCTCTCGCACATTCCGCAGTCCATAGGGCAGTTGGCCCCCTTTGTTGGAGTTACTACGTTTGGATTGTCGAATCCCCTGCCGAAGTAGTTGTACCTCCTCATCTTCATGTACATGTCATAATCTTCCCAGTATTTCTCTATAGTCCATTTGTGCTCTGGGCAAAACTTCCTTATCATTACATTCTCTCCGTCTTTGTATATTGTACCTTTTATTACAAGTTTGCACTCCGGGCAAACTGTCATAGTCTGTTCTATAACAGGCATTTTCTCAATTTCTTCTATTGTCCTGTGGTATACTGCAAGCACTGGGTCTTCCGATGATTGTTGCTTTTCTTCCGGAAGCTCAGGTCTTATATTGTTAATATTCTCTATCACATTCCTGTCCTTTTCGAATTCCACTTGCTTCTCAAACTCGCTTTTTGCGTCCATAATATGCACCGTACAATTTATTTGCATTTTAGAAAGTATTTAAAATGTATATGTGCAGGAATTTACGTTCCTTCCAAAAATGCAGCTGCAATACTGAACTGCAAAACAAGCCAGTTAATTAAACCAGGCATTAACTTTGACCAAATAGATTATGCACGCTATGTAGTTGCTCTTATTATTCTAGAGCGAAAGCTAGAAGCGATTTTAAAGTCCATATCCATATTGCATAAAGCAACATTTAAAAAAGTATCATGTGATGCATTCTCAGTGAAGGTGTACGCTATGGGTAAGCCTAAACATGGAGATACAGGTTAATATGATTTGGTATTGGAGAGGATTCTATTTCTAT
>JAVZPY010000012.1:10888-13367 GCA_038881415.1 Candidatus Micrarchaeaceae archaeon | reverse complement strand
TAGCAGCAATTCCAGCCTTCATAATCCCTGGGGTAATATTCCGGGCGTTGTTCCCGACAAGGTCGCTAGGGGGCATGCTAATAGCCATTGGCATAGCCTTTTACCTCGTAGTTCCGACGCTGTTCTCTGTTGCATTCTATTTCACATCTCCAGGAGTGCAGACCCAGTTCACATATGCAACGCAGCAGCTAAACCGCTTTGGCAGCGGCAGCAACGCGATAAACAATGCGCTTAGCCCAACATCGCCCCTGGTCACTGGGCTCAGCAGCGTCGAAAGCGCGCTAAGCAACTTTTGGCTTATGATAATTTTCTATCCATCACTAATCTCCGCAATCAGCTACGTTTTTATACAGCAGCTGGCAAACTTCATAGGCGGCGCAGTTAGGAGCAGCAGCAAGATACGCGGGTTCATCTGAGCATGCCGTTAAATAAGTATATAAACTTTCAAGTTGAAATCTCATATTGCCGTGTAAAAATACGGCTTAACAGCTAATATGGCGTTTATAAATGGATAAAAGCACACCTGTATTCTTGGGATTGATTCTGGTATCAGCAATATTTTTGGTTATGGCGGAGGCGCTGCCATCCTCCCTTGTTACGGTATTCGGCAAGCTGCTGTTCATAATACTTTCGCTTATATTTGACGTCATGGCTTTCTCATCCAGGCATTATTCCCAGATAATAAGGCGGATGATAACGCACCCAGGCAAGCGCATAGTGCTTAGCAAAGACGACCCCTATTGGATGTCTCCTTCTGAAGATTCGATATTGCGGAAGGATGGGGAGGATTTCATCGCAACTGTATATGTGAGGATACCGCTATACAAGTCGGCAACAGAAATGAGCCCAGAAGAATCACTGCAGTTCTCAAAGCAGCTTAGCGCAATGATAGGGCTGAACAAGAGCCCGATACGGTATTCCGTGCAGCTTTCTATTATGAACAAAGACAATTACCTGCAGCAGATACGCGACATGATAGAAAAGAGCGAAGGGGCAGAAGCGAGCGCAGTTGAAGCAAATTCAGACCAAGCATTGATAGAGCGCTCAAAAGGAATCACGGGAATGTGGCGTGGTATGCTCGAAAACGCTTCAAAAATTCAGTCCCTAGAGCTTATAGCATATGCAAGCATCTCGGCAATTGGCTCGAAGGAGTTTGAGGCAGTCAGCGCAGCCCAGCAGCGCGCAAGGGAGATCATATCAGGTGTTGGAACCATATTTGGCATATCTCCAACATTTATAACAGGCCAAGAGCTTAAGAGCGTGATAGATCCAGAAAGCTTGCTACCTAGTGGTACAGTTAGCGAGCAGATGGCAGCTGCAATAAAGGATGAAGTGATATGAATGGATGAGCTTGGAATAGCCTATCTGATGTTTTCCCTTCTTATAATATTTTTAGTTATAGCAACTGCAAACTCAATAGGCCACGGAGTGCTGTATGCTGTCGTTATAGTTCTTGCAATAATTGCCCTCGCATTGGTTGTGGGTATGAACTGGGCTGATTCGATAATATATCCCGCATTTATGCGCTTGCTGAATATAACAGTTGAGCCTGCAAAAGGGTACTATGTATCAAAGCACCAGGACGCTATAATAAAAGAGGTTAATGGAATATTTTATGCGACAGGCTACCTTACTGGGAATGTATTCTCATACAGGTTTAAACAGGAATCGATAGAAGAGGATGAGGACCAGCAGATGGCAGATGCCCCTGAGAGGTGGGAACGCGCGATAATGAGCATAAAGTTCCCATTCAAGTTCCACATAATCTCTACTGGGCGTGATGTCCAGAAAGTGCGCGATGAGCTTGAGGGGAAGCGCTCTTACCAGGAATACCAGCTTTCAAGGCTGATGCAGAGCAATTCTAGCAATGATATGGCAATAGCAGACATACAGAGAAAGATAAGGACACTTCAGACGCAGATAGATAGGATAGCTCAGGGCGAAAAGCCTATATCTTCACTTATGTACATAGAAACTACTGCCGCTGGGGTAAGCTCCAAGGCAGCTATAGACCTTTTGGATGAGCAGATTCGCCAGCTCCAGGTGTCGCTCAGCATACTGGACCTGCAGATGTCCAGGATAGTAGGCAGGGAACTTTATTCAATCTTCAAGTTTAATTTTGCAATACCTCTTTCGGAGGCTGAAATAGCCTCTGAATTCGATAGGCAAGGGTGATATAGATGAGCGTGCTGAAATTCCAGAATCTAATGAGTAACGATATAGCAAAAAGGTCATTCCTTTCGCGCCCGCCAGAGCCACCAGCAAGCGTGCTTGTAGGCGATGTGCTAAAATCGATATACATAGGCACAACAAAGATATTCAGGGTTCCGTTTTCATGGTCTTTTGCAAACCTGACAAACCCTCACATAGCTATTGTGGGAATAACCGGATCTGGAAAGAGCTATCTAGTAAAGACGTTTTTGATGCGTGCAAGCTACGTATGGAATTCTAATGCAGTTATAATAGACTGGGCTGGCGA
>JAVZPY010000012.1:0-10878 GCA_038881415.1 Candidatus Micrarchaeaceae archaeon | reverse complement strand
CGAATATAAGGCATGGGTGAAGCAGAGCGGCGGAAAAGTGATATCGCTTGGAAAAGGGGATTACCTTAACATAATGGACCTGTCAGGCATGAAGC
Source organism: Candidatus Micrarchaeaceae archaeon (assembly GCA_038881415.1). Lineage (GTDB taxonomy): Archaea > Micrarchaeota > Micrarchaeia > Micrarchaeales > Micrarchaeaceae > JAJZYW01. Next base: position 10,783 of record JAVZPY010000012.1, on the reverse strand, counting down.
CGCTTGACAGGGTCAAGCAGATTATGAATTCATTTGAGATCCTGACAGACATATCGCAGTTCCCAGAGCAGAGGCGCCTGACAAGCGAGGCCCTGGAGCAATCCTACACAAACCTTGGTTTTGTAATATCCGAACCTCCGGAAAAAGGCAAGGAGTGCCCGACGCTGAAGGATGTAATATCGCTTCTCGAAGAGAAGCTGCAGGACGGCACGTACGAATACCCTGCAGAGCTTGAGAACACAATATACAGGCTGAGGCAGTTTGCAAGGGAAGGCGAGGACTTCTTTGCAAGGAAAAGCACGCTTGACCTTGGGAAGATAGCTGAATCTGGGCTTGTTGACATAGACCTATCTGGGCTTCCTGACGAAAAATTCAGGGGCCTCGCATCGCTTTTCATACTGCAGACTCTAAAGGAGCGCATGCGCTTCGAAGGCTGGAGCGAGGCAAAAGGACTAAAGTCAATAGTTGTACTAGACGAAGCATGGAAAATTGCGAGCGATGACAGAAGCGACGCAATAACTATAGTCAGGGAGGGCAGGAAATACCAATTTGGCCTTATAGTTGCTTCGCAGAACCCAACAGATATCAATGAAGCGATATTTTCAAATGTCGGAACGACATTCATATTGCGTATAAAATTCGAAAAATTCCTCAACTATATACAAGGTACAATAAACTTTTCTGGATTTATACGCGAGGAGATAAGCAATTTCGGCGTAGGCCAAGCAGCTGTGGAGATGGCTTTCCAGACTGCGCTAAAATTCCCACAAACCTTCATACTCGAAAAAATACAGGGAGAAACCCCGCTTTACGTATATACCATAAGCATGGAGGGCGCAATCAGCGAGTCCGAATTGTCATCAAATGTAATACAGAAAGAATACCAGTTTGAAAAGGAGGAGCTTAAGAACAAGCTGATAGAATACAACCTATCAAAGGATTCAATCGATGCAGTATTCTCAGATTTGGATGACCAGGGAAGAAATGTCAAAATGCTTGATTTTATAAGCATCCTAGCGCAGAACGGCGTAGAGACCTCTGACCTCGTGCTGCTTCTCAAGGGAATGAGCATAGAAGATTCAATAATAACCAGGATAATATCAAGAATAGGTGGCTCACGTGGCTAGCAGCGATACATTTACCCTTGGGAGGCAGGAGCTGCGCAGAATACTAATAGCTTTTGGCGTAAGCGAGAAGAATATAACAGCAATAATAGCAAGCATGGAAAAGAGCCACAGGCATGTAAACCTCCTGTCTTTCATCTCGATGCTAGAGAAAGCAGGGTTGGACAGGGATAATGTTTCAAATATACTAAGAAGGATCGGCTTAAGCGACCTAACAATAAACCAGGCGCTCAATGCAATAGACGAGCAGCGCATCAACAGCGAGGTCGGCCGCGTATATGAAGCCGTGATAGATTTGGGCGGAGTCTGATGGAAAGCACCTGCATAATGTGCGGCAAAAAAACTGAGGGCTTAGCCGTGCGCGAAGACTACATAATAGCCACAATAAGGTGGTTTAAGAGGAATGTCACGCACAACGAAAAGGGAAACAGGCTTGTGGTCTGCAAGGAAGATTTCAGGAAATACTACAAGCAAAGAAGGTCTTTCGAAAGGAAGCGCGGCACATATATAGGGCTGGGAGTGGTATTTGCAGTAGTCCTTTTCCTACTCTCTGGCTTCAACCTTTATTCGATTCTCTACGGCATAGGTATAATCGTGTTCCTATACCTGCTCTCGCTTATAAGCTATGTGCCAGGGGTTGATGCCGAATTGCGCCAAAAAACAACTGAGGCTGCCAATGCCCCGAAACGCCAGGGTAAGCACGTCCATCAATAAAGCTTTTATGGTAAAGCAATAAAATATTCAATAGGTGAAATCTGATATGGCGGAGGAATCTCCGGGATTTGTAGAGCCGGATGTTGATAGGTTCCATGTCAATGGCACGCTTTTGGGAACTTTCGAAGGAATAGCTTCAAGGCTTACATCCCTGCAGCTATTCTACATAAAAGATTCTGGATCAAGCCTGTCTATAGCGCGCGTAGAAAGCAGGGATATACAGAAAAGGCCATTCCTTTTCTTTATAATCACATTCTCAAGGGACGGGATAGATGTCCAATATTCAATAGCAAAGGATTCAAGCCCAAAGATGCGCAGGCTTTACGTCGTAAAAAGTCTTGCTAGCGTGCTATCACTGATATCAGACCAGTACCAGCCTGAAGGCTCAAGCATATTCCAGCTTATTGAGGCCTCAATAGATGATGTGCTTGGTTCGCTTTCACAGAGCTACAGCACCCTGTTCAACAATTACAGCGCTCTGCTGAATGAGCAGCGCGAGCTTAAGCGACTAAATATAGAGCTGACAGCTGCAAACAGGAACCTTACAGTGCAAGCAACCCAGCTTAGCTCGCAGCTTAAGGACCTCCAATCAAGGCTTTCGGAGCTGGAAAGCTATTCAGACGAGTCACTTATGGTTATGATAGAGGAATGGCTGGAGTCGCATGACAGCGCAATAGACATAAATGAGTTTGCGAAGAACTACAAAACCAATCCCACAAGGGTTGAGCAGGTCCTCAACAAAATGGTCTCATTGGGCTACATAGAACTGAGGGGTTGAGTTGCAGTCTGGAAAATACTACGTAAGGATCAACAAAAGGCTTCGTTACATACGCGTATACGAAATAAAGCAAAAAATAGGGAGGAAAAAGGAAAACCCTCTCACAAAGCTTATGATCAAGCTATTTAACAAGAAAGGCTCCGGCGCACAAGGTGTGTAGATTGCCGATCAAGAAAAAGTACAGAAACTACATAATCATCGCAGTTGTTATACTGTTGGTAGCTTTTGGCGGAATAGCCTACCTAGCAATAACTTTGAAAAGCGACATCAGCGCCCTGGCGCCCGTGCATAAAGCTCCTCCTCCAGCAATACCAACTACACTGCAGTATAACATAACGGCGCAGCAGGCTCTATTCTATTCTTCTGGAAGCTCTATAGCCCCATATCTTAGAATAGGCTATACGGAAACCAATCTCTCGCGCATATACATCAATGTAAGCCTATACAAAAGGCCTCCGCCAAAGAATTTCTATGTGCTCGGTGTGCAAAACGAATGCATAAACTGCGGCAATATATACCTTTTCATCCAGGATTTGTATTCCGAGCTTTCCAAATACAATATTGCTAATTCAACAAACATAGCAAATGTGTCGATAAGCTCTGTCCTGTCAATACAGAACTATTCCGTTCTTGTAGTTCCAAGCGGTTTAATCCCTTCGCAGCTTCTATCGAATATACCCGGCTCTAATGTAACAGTCCTCCAATCGCTGCTAAATAGGGGCGTGTCAATAATATATATTGGCAAAAACTTTTCAAATTCATTGATAGCAGGGTCAATAGAAACGCCAAATACGCGGCTGCCGTATTACCTGATTACAAATCCAACAAATGCAACAGTACGCAGTTCCTACTATTTTGACAATCCGACATTTACCTTCGCAAACGGCGCAGAATACGGCCCAATCAGTTATGAAAATGTCTCAAATGGCTCAATAGTCGCATTCTCAAACTACCCAAATTCATGGAGCAATGAGTCTTCTGAAGCAATTGACATCGCCCATGCAATATCTGCCCTCTTCTGGCTGCCCAGGTTTGCAAACGGGTATGCAAACCAAACGATACCGCAGAATTCGTCTTCAGGCGCAATAGGCATAGCTATGTCAAATTATACATACCCGTTCTCCGGCGAGCAGTCTATAAGCCAGCTCAATTCCGGCTATGGGAGGATAGTGGTCTACAATAATTACAATTACACGCCATCCGCCGGCAGCATCTACTCCTACCAATATTTCTTTCCTGAATACTCAATAAACGGCAGCGTTTCTATACCTAATACAGTAATACCTGGGTATAGCGTGGACGGGGAATTCACCATATATACGCATTCCTCTTCGCCGATACCGCTTCAGCCCCACCTAGAGGTCTACAGCATGAACCTATCCAGGATAGAGGCCATATCCCTGCCATACTCATCACAGAGCGGCAACTTTACATTCTACAAAAGCTTTCTGTTAAATTTGCCACCGGGCAGCTATATACTATCTTTGGAGAGCTTTTCAGATGCCGTATACGGATCTGCCTTGTTTTCAGTCCCGCAGATTTCAATATCACCAATATCGGAGAACTACTCATCCGGGCAGTTCAAATTCAGGATAGCCGCAGATGGCCAGCCTCTGCAGGGAATTCCATATTCAATAAAGGTAAACTCGCTGTACCCTTCTAACGGCACTATATACAACGGCACGCTTTACTACAAGCTGCCCGCAGGCTCACCTGAGCTATTCGGCAACATCAACTTCAGCATATCAATGCTTTCATCTAAATTCCATTATACATCAGTAAACAAGCCGATTAGCATACAAATAAGCAGCAATTACGTAGCGATAGCTGTAGTGGCAATAATAGTGCTTGTTCTAGTAACTGTGGTAAAAGCACCAAGCAGGGATGAGTTCTACATAGATGTGCCGGCAATATCGAGCACGGAGAAGACCCTCATAAAGCTAAATCCGCGCGATGTGCTGTCATCTTTCGACAAGCTCAACCTCAAGTATAAATGGAGGTACATGCCATTGTCTATAGATGAGGTAAGGAATGCAATATCCACTTCAATAAAATACGGCAATATACCGGTGAGCCTAACATTCAACAACGTAAATATACTGCTTGACCAACTTGCAGGTGCAGGCCTGATTGTTTATGCAGATGGGCTGTATGCCCCTAAAGAATGGGTGGATAAGAGCGGCCACGACATATACTACCTTGCGACATTCAAGAAGCTAAGGATGTACCTGGTTACGCATGGGTACCTATTCACTGATTTGGACGCCAGCGACAATGCAGACATGATAATAACGATGCACGGCGAGCGCGGCAGGATAATAATATATTCAAAAACAAGCAAGTTCTCAGCTTTGCACCTGAGCAGCAATACAAAAACTTTCTTGGCCTTCCTTAATGCAGACATCATGAATGAATTCAGGGAGGGCCTTTCAAATATATATTCACATGAAGCAGAAATGCTAAGGCTTTACATATCAACAGGAATGCTTGTGCTGGTAAATTCGGACCAACCCACAGACATCGTTCTCTAGTCTCCCTCCTTAACCACACTTTCCTGCTCCACGCGCGGGTAATGTTTTGCTACAACCTTCTCAAGTTCCGCCTTTATCTCAGCTTCCGGAATTCCTGTAAGCGTGCTGAGGTCTTTTGATAGCTGGGAGGTGTAGCGCATTACGGTCCTATAGCGGGATTTGTCATAATTGACCTGCTGCTTGCCGCTTATGTATCTCTGTACCCCCCTGGCAGCATCCATAACAGCCAGTTTTATCTCGTTAATTATGTCATCCTCCTGCGCTATAGCTTCCTTTCCAACTCCAGAATAGGGTATGTATGTCGATGAAACATTTACCAGCACGCTTATAGGCTGGTTGTCGAAGTCTATCCCATACCTTTTCCATTGCACGCTTCTAACTGCAACTGTTATTGCACAATTCCCTGTATCAAATAAGAGCGGGACCCTGTTTGCAAATCTAAGTATATTCCCTGAAGATTCCTCGTCTGAAACTTTTTTGCCGGAATTTCCGCCGAAGCTTACTGCAGCTTCAACTATGAATGGTATGCCTCCTCTAAAAACTGTTGGCTTCCTCTCAACTACGCTCACATATTCCGGGTCGAGTATGTTCTTTATTGCGAACTCTATGCGTTCCTTGCCAATCGGAACTAAGTTGTCGGCTTCTGGCGCTATCCATTTAACTTTCTTGAATGCGCTTATTAGCTTTTCTGCATCTGCCCATGTAAGATTCTGCGGGGTCATGTTCATATCAACCCCTTCAGCAATTGCTTCAATCTCCTTGGCCTTGGCAGGGCTGAATCTGGCAAAAGTTTCTACCAAGAACGTAGACAACTTCCTCTCCTTGCTCACATGCGAAAGCTCCAACAAATCATTTACAGTAAGGCCAAGGGGATGCAATTTTGAGACTTTAGGCCTTGCTGGAACCGACTCTACAGACCTGAGGAAGACGTTTTCTTTACCAAGCGGGTCTGTGAACTTTATCTCAACATGCGGATTGGATAGGGCTGTCCTCCTTATGTACTCATATACGCTGTGCTCCCCCGAATCGTATTTGACATTTCCGAACTCCCCTTCTACAGTCGTGCCGGTTTCAGATTCATCTCCTGCTTTTTCCAAATCCTCCATCTCTGTTACTATTGGCTTGTTCTGAAGCGTGTCTATGCCAACTAGGCACTTATATGCTGAATCTTGCGTGCGGCTTATTACTTTAACAGGCTTCCCTGTAGTAACCTGTGCAAAAAGCGTGCATCCAGCAGCCCCAATCCCCTGCTGCCCTCTCTGTTGGATATTCCTGTGGAATTTTGTGCCAGCAAGTATCTTGCCAAAGACTTTGCCAACATACTGCTTTGGTATGCCAGGGCCATTGTCAGAAACCTTCACCGAATACTTGTTTTCATCAAGCCTTGATATGGAAAGCGATATGTTTGGAAGCACGCCAGCTTCTTCGCAGGCATCCAGCGAATTTGTAACGTATTCGTGTACAACTGTTACTAGCGCCCTGCCAAGGCTTGAATATCCAAGCATTTGCCTGTTTTTCTTGAAAAAGTCAGCTACCGAATGTTCTTTGAACTCCTTAAACAACTCATTGGCTTTTCCTACAGCCAAGACAATCACCCAAGTGCCAATCTGTCAATCTTATGCTTTCTATGTGCAGCCTCCATGCGCCTATACGCTGTCTTATGGGTGCCACCATCAAGCAAAGTAGTTATAGCAGCTTTCGCCTCGCCTATGCTCTCTATACTGCCTATTATTCCTATCTCCTCCTTGCTGATGCTTACCAGCGCCCCACTAACGCCTTCTATATAGCGTTTGCTTTTGCCGTCCTCCCCAATTACCCTCGCCTTCACATCCCTTATTCTTTTGCTGCTTCCCAGATCACGCATGTCTATATATTCAGAATAATAATCATCCTTCGCCAAAAGCTCTGCCTGCCTCTCAGTAAATCCACAGCCAAAGGCCCTTATGATATTTACTGCATTAAATTCCCCGTACGCATCCCCATCTATCTCTATGCTTCCGTCCTGGCTCAAGCTTATAGTGCATCTGCATAGCCTTTCTATCCTCTTCTTAACTCTGCTATCTGACATAAGTTTCTTCCTTCTGTTCTCTTCTATGTATACGTGCTGCATTTATGCACCAACAAATTTTGCTTTAGTCGAATATGGCCTGAGTGGTCAACTGGTAAAGGCCGTGCAGAGATATTTGGTAATTAATGCTTATATTTGTTTCATTGCTTTGCAATTGCAAACTTTTTCAATAACAGTTGTTGCATACGCACATTGTGCAATCTTTGCTGCGGATTTATAAATGCCTGCTCTGTTGCATAATTTTGAAGCAGAATACCATTGTTTTTCGGCGGAAAATATTAATAAGTGCCCCAGTGCCGCTATTCGTAAAATTTACATGCATCTAGATAACCTTTAAATATGTTGCTCTTCAGAATAATTCATGATTCAATCATGATTGTTGCGTGAATGCAGCACAAACAAATCACGCACAAGTCACGTAAGAATCAAAAGTGGTACGCTTGGCATCAAAAAAATCAATTGATAAGGAGCTTCTTAATATAAAGCAGCAACTCCAGAGCATAGCAGAAAAAAGTGAGCAGGCCAAGGCAGCAATTATTGAAAATGCAAAATCCAACGATTCAAATTCAAACATGTTCGCACTGCTCAAATACATGATAGACGAGAACAAGAAAACCACGATGCTTCTGAAGGGCATATTCTCAAATCTTGAAAACCTTTCAAGTGAGCTACATCAGGGCGATTATGAAGAGGAGCCGCAGGCACAGAGGCAGGAAGACAGGCAGCAGCTTAAAGAGATTGCTTTAAGCGAGATAGATACTGCGATAATACAGCTCATTCAAGTTAAAGGGATGGCATGTGCTGACGACATTAAGTCGAAATTTGGCTATAGCGGAAGGAATGGAGCTTCTGCAAGGCTTAACAACCTCTACAAGCTCGGAATACTGAAGAGGTATCAGATAGGTCACAAAGTTTATTACAAATATGATGCTGGCAAGGCGACCGATACACTAATTATCTCACCCCCACAATAGATGGAATGACCCCATGCCAGTGGGGTCTTCCACCCGTTTTTTATACAAGCTGTTTAAATAACTAATTTAGTACAATTTACTGGTTTCTATGGCCGAAGACAATGAGAATGCGCTATCGGAAGAGCTTTCTGCTCTACCTTATTCGTTTAAGCCTAATGCGGCTGCCGCCGCAATAAAGCAGCAATATGAAAAATACGAAGGAAAGAGCGTATCTGTAGCTGGCAGGATTATGGCTATAAGGAAATCAGGCAAGTTGATATTCATAGATATAAGTGACAAGAGCGGCAAAATACAGTGCTATTTTGACTTTTCTTTGCTAGGAGAGCGATTTGAGAAAGTTAAGTCATTTAATGCTGGAGACATAATAGGCGCAAAGGGAAAAGTTTTCAAAACAAACCCTGGAGAGATAAGCGTAAACGTATCAGAATATTCGCTTCTTTCGAAAGCGCTTAGGCCGCTTCCTGACAAATGGAAGGGCCTGCAAGATGTAGAAACAAGGTACAGAAAGCGGTACCTTGACATAATAATGAATTCAGAGGCGCGCGAAATTGCAATCAAAAGGTCAAAAATAATAAGTCTTATACGCAAGTTCATGGATTCAAAAGATTACCTCGAATTCGAAACACCGGTAATACAGCCCCTGTACGGGGGGGCCGATGCAGAACCATTCAAAACGTACGTAAAAACGCTTGACGAGGAAGACTATCTGCGCATATCAAACGAACTCTACCTGAAGAGGCTGATAATAGGCGGCATGGAAAAAGTTTACGAGATATATAAAGCTTTCAGAAATGAAGACCTAGATTCCACACACAGCCCGGAGTTTACCATGATGGAATTCTACGAGGCATATGCAGATTACAAGAAAATGGCAAAAATGACAGAATCCCTATTCAGTTTCCTGGCAAAGAAGATTAATGGCTCGCTGGAGTTCGAATTCAACGGCAAAAAGATAAGTTTCAAGCCCCCATTCAAACGCATAGATTATGTGGGCAGCATAAACAAGAAGCTCGGAGTCGACATAATGGAGCTTAGCGATAGCGAACTTTTTGCAATAGCAGAAAAAAACGGAGTGAAATTTGAGCCTGGAAAAAGGTTTAGGGGCCACGCATATGAAAAGCTTTTTGACGTATTGGTGGTGCCAGAGCTCGTGCAGCCTACTTTTGCAATGGACTTTCCAAGGGAAACGTCTCCGCTTACCAGGCCCAAGCGCGGAGATCCAAAGCGCGCAGAGCGGTTTGAACTGTATGTGGACAGCATTGAAATAGCAAACGCTTATTCAGAGCTCAACAATCCAATAATACAGCGCAAGAACTTTGAGGAGGAAGAATTGAAGGCAAGCGCAGGTGACAAGGAGGCAGAGCCGCTTGACCATGATTTCGTAGAAGCAATGGAATACGGAATGCCTCCTACTGGGGGAATAGGCATAGGCATAGACCGCTTATGCATGCTTCTAACAAATCAGACTTCAATAAAAGAAGTTATACTATTCCCTATGGAAAAGCGCATGAAAAAGATTACTTGAGTCTTTGAACCAGCTTTCCCAGAGACCTAAAATCTTTCTCAAGGAGCTCAATGTTCTTCTTAAACCTGACTCCTGCGGCTGGATGCAGACTTGGGAAGTATGTCATTCCTTCAAATACTACAGGTATACCATGGTTTATCGCTATCTTATCAACCTTTGCCAGTGAGTATGATGATATGGCGCCAAGCGTGACTATGACCCTGGGCTTAATTATTTCAATCTGGGCTTTCAGATAAGGCAGGCACGCATCGATTTCTGTTGCCGTGGGCAAGCGATTTTTTGGCGGGAAGAATTGAACTATACTCGTTATATAAAGCTCAGATCTGGACAAACCCGCTATTGATATCAGCCTATCCAAAAGCCTCCCAGACTTTCCTACAAAAGGCCTTTTTAACTTGTCTTCTTCTGCACCAGGCGCCTGACCAACAAGCATCACTCCAGCCATAAGATTTCCGGCGCCAGGAACAAAATTCTTGCTTAGTTTCCATCCATGCATTCTTGGAAGTTTGGCGTACCTAGAATTTAGCTCATCCATCCTGCGTTTCCTTTCAAGATATTCAAATGCTTCAATAATCTGGTTTTTGCAATTTCCGACAAACTTCTCCATTTTTAAGTTTCTTGCCTTAATCTCCGATAACCAAGCGAAGCCCGTATGCTCCATTGATATATGAGGCCTCCCATCCACCTCGCACATCATGAGAATAGTACGCTTTATTGAATTCTTCCTGCTTGGCAATTTGTATTCAAGTACTGCCTTAAATCCTTCAATTATCCTAATTGGCTTTAATCCCGTCTCTTCAAGCATTTCACGTTTTGCTGCATCGAGTGCATCCTCTCCAATATTTGGGTGCCCTTTTGGTACGTCCAAAAAACCCTCCCTTCTTTTTAAAAAAAGCAATTCAGGTGTACCTTTATGCATCCTGAAAGCAACAAAACCATAGCTTGTTTCAGTTTTCATCCTACCACAGCATTGAGATAGCTATATGCCGCGCACATGGGCTTTATTTGAGTTAGCCTAAGCATTAATGAATTGTAGATAAGCGTTTCGAATTCGTTTATTGCGCTGCTT
>JAVZPY010000011.1:0-13823 GCA_038881415.1 Candidatus Micrarchaeaceae archaeon | reverse complement strand
CATGCTTATTGTAGTAGTTTTTCCCGCTCCGTTTGGCCCAAGAATGCCAAATATTTCCCCCTTCTTAATCTCCAGGCTTATGTTTTTTACTGCGGTAAAATCGCCGAATTTTTTTGTAAGATTTGATATCTCTATCGAATTGCGCATAATATCAACCCCTAAGCTGCTTTGTTACATCTGCCATTGCTTTTGACATAATTTTTTTTGACTCTGCAAGGGCCATAGCCCCTTTCTTTGTAAGGGTATAGAAGTTCCTCACTCTGTCTCTGTAGAAAGTTTTTTTCTGGCTGACGTACCCTAGTTTCTCGAGCATTGCAAGCGTATTGTAAACATCATTCTTGACGTCGTTTTTGGAAGACCTGTATTTCGGCACATGTATTGCAACATGGTTTATCAATTCGTACGAGTATACCTTCTTTTTCTTAATTTCGCCCAATATGACAAGCTTCATTATCATGTGGTACATATCTTTTGTCATATAGTGCTCCATGCTGCCTTTTTTTGCTTTTATCGCTTTTTTAGCCAAAAAATACCGCCATTTAGATTAAATTTAAACTAGTTTATTTATAAACTAAATGTATAAAAAGGCTTCCCATCCAGTTATTTTATATTGCTGCAGTAATGAACCATTTGAATAGGTATTTAAGTATTTATACAGAATTCATAGCGTACCAGTTGCGGTGTTGACATAGAAGAAAAGAATGATAAGGCTAGCATTGGGGCAGAAGATGGAAATCTGCAAGCTTCAAACGCAAGTGCAAAAGAGGATAAAGCTGAAAACGAGAACCCACAGCCAAAAGAAGCCAAGGAAGGCGGCGAGGCATTAGATAAGAAGCAGGAAGAAGCAACAACCAAAATAGATACGTTATATGAGTACATAAAAAAGAATGGCAGGAGCGAGTTAACTGCGATAGCGAATGCCATAGGAGTAGCCCCAAATATAATAGAAGGCTGGGCAAAAGTCCTAGAAAATGGCAGGTTGGTCAAGATAACATATGCAGTAGGAAAGATGTATATTGAGCTGGAGAAGCATTCGGCAGAGGAAGAGGAAACTATGCAAAAGCAGCTGGAGATGCAGCTGGAATCTGAAGACTCACTTCTGTCTGCGCAGATAATAGAGCTCGACAAATTCAACAAAGAGCTTTCTGAATTAAAAGACCAGGCAAAAAGGGCAATGGAGTCATATTCAAAGGCGCTGCCTGATGTGCACAAGCTGTTCGATGAAATAGACAAAATTTACAAGGGCATAGAGCAGGAGAAGAAAAGCATGGATGAAACCAGGAAAGAATCAGAGAAAATTTATACAGAAATATCTGCAAGGATTGATGAAACATTGGCAAAAATTAGCTATTTCTCTTCCGATGAATTCAATTCGCGCACAGCAGGAATAAATTCAGAAATAGAGAAGACAATAAAAGGCGCGCAGGACATAGAAAAGACACTTGCAGAAATACATAAGGGCAAGGACGTTGAGATCGAAGGCATATACAAAGAGATAATGCAGAGGGCAAATGAGATAAAGAGGCAGATAAAGGAAGCCAATGTAGTAATGAGCAAGGATCTTGCAGCATACAGGGCAGGCCTTGAGAAGACATACAAGGATATAGAGAAGGATGCAAAAGCTGCAAAAGAGACCATTAGGGAAGTTTCAAACTTCAAAAAGCACAGAGACATGGTATTAAAAGAACTAAACAACGCGAAGGAAAATTTGAGGGACAAATACGAGAAGCTTACAAAGGAATTTGATGTAAGCGGGAAAATATTCGAAGAAAAATATGCAGAAATTAACTCGAAGATGGAGCTTTTAAAGGAAGGTTTTGGCAAGGCTTCAGAGATAGACGCACGAATAAGGTCTGCCGAGCAATCTATATTGGACACGGAAAAGGAAGTGCGCAAGACAAGGGAGGAGATAATGAAACTCCACGAGCAGGTTACAGTGCTGCAAAGAATGAGGAATATGCCGATAGAGAAGAAAAGCGAGGCAGTTGGAGCCTTGAGCGAGAAAAGGCAGAATGGCAGAAAGAAATTGATAGACATATTTGAAAAGGTAAATGATACTAAAAGGAAACTCAAATTTGACGACGATGAGGATAGCAACAAGCAGGAAGCCGAATGAAATATCCATATCAAAAGTTTCTTTTATCTTTATATTCCATGTTATAATGGGATTAGAATGGCGGAAGGGGAGGTTGAAGAGAAGGTTTTGTCAAGCTATAGCCTTAATGCCCATGGCCTTCCGGTAGAAGTGCGTATAGTAGAGAGAGGAGGTTTCGTTCCGGATTACGAAGTGTCGTTTCCAGGCATCGGTTCTGCTACAAAGCTGCTTCTTATGTCTCTCAGAGGGGAATTGATAACAATAGTGCCTGTTGATTCGGAGAAACTCGGAAACAAGGAGTATAGGGATAAACTAAACCAGAAATACGTAGAAGCCAGTAACGTCCTCATAGACAGATACCTTCCTGGAACAGATGCTGAAACCAAAAAGCTACTGAACTCTTATGTGATAAACATAATGCTTGGGCTGGGCGACCTCGAAGCCCCATTGGCGGACGATTCATTAGAAGAGATAACTGTGAACGGGGCTAAGGATTATATTTGGGTATACCATAGAAAGCTTGGTTGGTGCAAGACCAACATAAAGCCCGGAAGCGAGGAAAGTATATACGAGCAGGCGGAGCAGATAGGCAGGAATATAGGCAGGGAAATAAACAACCTGGCACCTTTAATGGATGCCGAGCTCAGCGATGGGTCTAGAGTAAATGCTACCCTATTTCCAATATCGCAGAATGGCAACACACTTACAATAAGAAAGTTTGCAAAAAACCCTTGGACAATGACTGGGCTTATGAAATCCGGAACTATAAGCGCAAATATAGCTGCAACAGTTTGGCTATGCATACAGAACGAAATAAGCCTTCTGGTTGCTGGAGGAACTGCAAGCGGAAAAACCAGCTTCCTGAACGCAATGAGCATATTCCTTCCCCCTAACAGGAGGATAATATCTGTAGAGGAAACTAGGGAGCTTTCACTTCCTAGCTTCCTGCAATGGCTGCAGATGCTTACAAGATCACCAAACCCTGAAGGAAAGGGCGCGGTATCATTGTACGACCTGATGATAAACGCACTTAGGCAGAGGCCAGATACTATAATGATAGGAGAAATTAGAACGGTAAAGGATGCGGAAACGCTATTTGAAGCAATACACACCGGGCACTCGGTATATGGAACAGTCCATGCAGATAATGCCCAGGATACAATAATAAGAATGACAAATCCGCCTATAAGTGTGCCAAAAATAGTTATAAACGCTCTTGGAGCTGTTATAGTGCAGTTCAGGCACAGGTCAAAGGGAATAAGAAGGACATTTGAATTTGCCGAAATACTGAGGACTGGAGATGCAAACGTGATGTATAGGTGGGATGTCAGGGAAGACATATTTACGCAGGTGAGTGATATGACGCGCCTTTCTGAAACGCTCTCGCTGTATGCTGGCCTCACAAAGAGGGAGATAGACCAAGATGTCGCAGAGAAATCAGAGGTGCTTAACTGGATGGTTAAAAACAATGTAGTTGATGTTGATAATGCAGGCCTTGTAATAGCGAATTATTACAAGAATCAGAGCAGGGTAATGGATATAGTTAGAAGCGATATAAAGTATTCAGAGCAGCTTTTCAGGTAGTTAGATGGAGTCAAAAAATGATTTTGGATATGGCATCGGATACCAGGCAATGGTACAGCTTATAAATGAGGCTGAGAAAGCAACAAAACCGTCGCCGCAGCAACCAATTGACATAAAGCGCATTATGGATTTGGAACAGCAGGCTGCAAAAGCAAAGGTTACCTACATAGACATGCTCCAGATGTTAGAGTCTATAATATCTAATAAGCAGAGGGGTACGGTAAAGGAAGGAGGCGGGATAGTGCAGCTGCCTGAACAGGGTGCAATTGCATCCGGAGCGGTGCAGGACCAACTTTCTAATGCTGCAATTGAATACATAGGCAACGCACAGCAAACAAAAAGCGGGTACAACCCAGAAGAGATACTGAAGCAAATGCCTGCCCCAAAATTCAAGTACATGAGTGCGAAGAAAGTTGACGTTGATATGATGGTGCTGCCTAGCCTCTCTATGTCTGATCAGATTGCTGAGCTTGAAAGGATAATGGAGGGTATAAAAGAGGGTATATTTGACGCGGAGCATTTTGAGATTGTTATGGAAGAGGTATATGCATTAGTAAAATCCGTTAATGAAAGGAAAAAGAGGCTGAAGAAATCTGGGGCGAAGCTAAGTGCCATAGAGCAATCGCTATGGCTTGTAAGAGACAAGAGGCTTGAGGAAGTCATAAAAGCAATAAATGAGATGAATAGCTGACATGCTTGGTAAAAACAAAAAAAGGGTTGTGCACGTAAACGGAAAGGAGGTAGTGCTTGAGCCTAAGCCACGCTTTAAATTTAACCTTCAGAAGCCAGAAGAAAAAAAGGATGAAAAGAAGCAGGAGGAGCAAAAAAGCACATGGATATCTGAACTGCCAATATTCAAGAAGGAAGAGAACCAAGTAGTCGAAATTCCTGGACCGTGGAAGAAGCACATACAGAAAGTTATAGAGAAGCATACTGGCCTTGAAACTGCGCTTAAGCAAAAAGGGGTAAAAGAGTCTGTTTATGGGTATGTCAGCAGGGCTGCGACAACAGCTATAATGATTGGGGCAATAATTGCAGTTGTGCTTGCCCTCGTCATGGCAAAGATAGGGCTTAGCCTGGGGCTATCTGGGGTTATGGGTGCAGCGATAGGCTTTTTAGTATACAAAATGAGCTTTTCCTCTAGCGTAAATATAGCAGGTGCAAGAAAATCAAAAGCAAAAACAAAAACAATAGACAGGGACATACTTTTCGCAACTAGAGATCTCATAATATCTTTGAGGTCTGGCATGCCGCTATACAAAGCACCGGATATGGTGAAGCAAGCAAGGAATTCGCAAAAATAACTGAGCTTGTACAGCTACAGACCCCTTTGGAGGATGCGATAGATAAGGTTATAGAGGATACGCAGAGCAAGTCTTTCAGGAGGATAATGATGCAGGCTTCTGTAAGCATAAGGGCTGGGGCTGATGTAGTGGGCGCGCTGCAGAGCATAATAAATGAACTGGAGTCTGAAAGGGAGATAGAGCTTAAAGCTTATGGACAGAGGCTGAATGCGCTTGCGATGTTCTACATGCTGTTTGGCGTCATAATGCCAAGCATGGGAATAGCAGTTATAACCATACTTACAACTTTCATAGCCTTGATAACAGTAACTCCACAGATGCTTTTTGGCGCACTTGGAGGGATAGCCTTAATGCAGATAATATTCCTGCAGATGATAAGGGCATCGAGGCCAGTATTCGCGATGTGATTAAATGATGATAAATTTCGAGAGGCTTATATCAAGGGGTGCTTCAATATGGCTCTCAAAGAAAATGGACTTGGCTGGATGGAAGCGTTCTGTAAATAGCGTAGTAGGAATAGTGGTAGTATTCGGAATTATTGCGCTTGTAGCAACTTCAGTATTCACCTTCCTTGTTATGAAGTTCAGCCTGCTGCTCTCGATACTTGCAGGCATAGCTGCATGGGTTGCAATACCTTTTGTAATATACGTTTTGCTTGAGTACAGAATAGACGGCAGAAAAACATTGGTTGAAACATACTTGCCTGATTATTTCCAGATAGCATCGGCTAACCTCAGAAGCGGGATAGCTTTGGACAGGGCCTTGCTTCTTGCAGCAAGGCCAGACTTCACAGTATTCAGCAACGATGTAAAAGATATGGCAAGGAGCGTTTTTGCGGGGGAGACGCTTGAAAACGGGCTTACTGAGCTTGGGCGCAAATACAATTCATACCAGCTGTCACACTCAATAAGGATGATGATAGAGGCGCTCAGGTATGGAGGGGCTATGGCCGACCTTCTTGAGCAAATATCGAAGGACCTTAGGGCGCAAAATCTAGCCCAGAAAGAAATTGCGGGACAAATGCTAATGTACAGCATATTTATAGCTTTTGCAGGATTGATAGCTGCGCCTGTACTATACGGCCTAACAAGCCAGATGATACTTATAACAGATACCGTATGGAAAGGCATACTTGCTGCAAATCCTAATGGGTTGCCGACTGCAGGCATCTCTTTCCTAAAGCCTTCGCCGCCAAAAATTACGCCAGCAATGTACCATGAGTTTGCAGTGCTTGCGATAATAGTCATATGCGGGGCCGCAGCTATTATAATGGCTTCTATATCGAAGGGCAGTGCGGTTAAGGGAATAGTGCTGCTTGTTCCTTTCATTGTTATGGGGCTTATAATATTCACAGTTGTAAGCTATGTAATAGGCCTGATGTTCGGCAGCCTTGGTTCTCTTTAAGTTGCAGGCTGCGTTATTTTATATAAAGGGATGGGGTTCCTATAGAAACGTTTGGCATTATACCATTCGGAGGATAGGCACGTTCCCTGACCCAATATGATATGAAAGCGGCATTGTCGTTATTCTGTGCAAGCATGTATATTGTAACTGCGGAGTTGCTGTTGTAGGATGCAGGAACAGTTTTGCCGGTATAATTAATGTACATATTTGCTGGGTAACCGGAAGTTGGAAGCCAGGTTATCCCCCAAACATATTGCTTGTTGAGAGATGGATAATTTGCAAGCTTTATCCATGATTGGCTTGGATTCCATTCCCCGGCAGCAAAATAGTCCTCAGCTGCATGCCAACCTATAAAATATGTGCCACCTTCTGTTGGGTTGCTTATGTACATGCCTCCAAGCACATTGCCGCTGCCGGACCCGGCAGAAGAGAATACCATGTCTGACTCAAAAATAGCAGGATTTGAAAATGAAAGCTTTGAGCTTATGCTTGCGCCACTGTCTAATTCCATTACGAGGCCGTTGTTTATTACTGGTGTTCCAGAAGCCAAATTCCATTTTGAAGTATTTAGCGAATTGCCGCGGAAACTGCTGTAGAAATTGAACACATGGGAACCATCGTCGTACTCCCCATAAGATGGGCTTAACTGCGAGGCTTCTCCAACAGTCACCCCGTTGAACATGTTGATGCTTGGATTTGAAAACACCATATATACCTGCACATAACCTTTGGCCTGTATTCCATTCAGCTTAAGCCAATAAATCGTATTTGTGCTGTTGTTTGTCGCGCCGCTCTCTAACCAGGAGGGTATCACTGTGCCGTTTTGGTAAATGAACTCTATATTTGTCAGATTTCTTGCTTCATATTTTGAATATAGACTCGAGTTTATCTGCAGCATCTGCTGGAATGGAGAAGGCGTCGGTATGCCTTGGTAATTTGTAAATGTTATGGGCAGCACATATTCTGCCTTAGCGCCGCTAAGCGGTACTGTCGCAGTTGCATATATGGGATAGGTGAATGTGCCTGCAGAGGAATTTATCAGAGCCAGGGCAGTATAAGATACAGATTCGTACCAGGTGCTGTTTTGGTAGACCCTTAAGGAGGGGTTGAGAATTTTAAGATTAAAACCCAATTTTGAAGCATGTGCGTAGATTGACTTGGTATACTGCACAATAGAGGAATTTACAATTGCATTGTAAGTTATGCCGTTTTCAGTGCCATTGTACACCATAGAATAAAGGATTTTCTGAGTTGCGTTTGAGCCATATGGCGAATTAGGAAGCTGGGTGCCCTGGGAGTATAAAAGCTGCAGAGCTTCATACAGCGCGTACTGCATGTCACCAGCCAGGCTTGAAGATATATAAGCGCTAAATGAACCGGTATTTATGGCTATAGAACTCCTAGTTGCAATCTCATTATAGCTTATGTTTGTCAGCACATATGAAACCAGTTCCGACATCATTAATATGAATATTATAAGCATTAGAAGCGTTAGGAGCACTCCCTTCTTTTGACCGCCAAATTTTTTTATAATGCGCTTCACTGCCATTCTGCCACCGTCGAATTGTATATTGCGGCTATCCCATCTTCAGGGCTTGCGCTGATGGGTAGCGTTACCGCGCTTACGCCATAACTGTTTGTGTATGAGTATGGAACGTAGCCTGAATTAACAAACGCTACGCCAGATTCGTTTCCCGAATCAAAATTTTGTGAGAGATCCAATCCATTTCCCTCCATGGGCCACCAGCCTATAAGCTTTTCCCCTTGGAGAGGCGGAGCTGCTGCTCCCTGCAGGTATATTGCATAAGCTTGAGGGGCTGAAATTACAAATGGGTATATCTGCACGTTGCTTATATACCCGACAAAATTATTGCAACCTATACATATGCTTTGAGGCGATAGTGAGCCCGGTGAGCAGGGCCATGCCCCTCCTGTTTCGACACCATTTAGATAACTCCAGCAATATGTACCGTTATCAACTGCAACGAGATTGTACCATGCGCCCAGAGTCGGGCTAGTTATGCTTATGCTCCTTGATGGAAAGCCGCTCCAGAGAAGGTTTGTGCTGTCTAAGAATGCCGAATAAGTGCCGCCTATCGATATAATGTGCATGTAGTTGTAAGTTGATGCTGACTGTTGGTTGAACCACAACGATACACTAAATTCAGGAGATGCAATAAGCCTAGATTTTGGTATGTTGACATTTGCAGACCCATCAAAATATGCAGAGCTTATTGATGGGGCGTATGTGCCATTTATGAAAATCCCTGAGCTGCTCAAATTCCCTATAGTTGAGTAGATCAATGAGCCGTAAGGCCCATTTCCGCTCACATAAGCATTTGTTATTGCTGTTAGCAGATTCCAACTTGGGGATGCGTTTAGCGAACCTATTGGTAGTACGCCAGTATTAACATAGCTTACGTAACTGCTTGTTGAGCCAGATTCGTTGTATTGGTTGGGACTGCCGGAGAGCGGCCACCAGCCTATTAACGAGGAGCCGTTTACTGGATTTCCAAAAACTCCCTCCGACTGCAAAACTCCAAGCTGGTTGGCGCTCAGCGACGTATTGTATAGTTGGATATTTGATATCATTCCATCAAAATATGTGCCTAATGGGCCTGAGATAGTCCCGTTGCCTATCTGAAGTGGGGACGAAGATGAGTATAGCGAATTTTCGCTTGCGCCTGTTGCAGAATTGCAAGATAAATTCACACATATCGTTGCAGTTCCGTTATCCGAAAGTTCGCCAACAATGTGCACCCATTTGCCTAGAGGTACAGTTGTCTTAGAATACACTGGTGCGATTGGCAGCACACCATCGACTGCAGCGTAGCCTAACGAATTGACTGATATCTCGTACTGCGTGCCTTTGCCAACTATTCCGCTACCAACACCTGAATTGGAGGAGTAGTTGTATATGTAAATCCATGCAGACATTGTTACATTTGATGAAGGATTCAGCGCTTGGGAGGAGTTTGACCTTATCCAGCTATTAACCCCATCGAATGATGCAACTTCTGCGCCTGAGCCGTTATACAGATATGGGCTCTTGAATGGAACTTGAAGAGCGCTTTCTGATAAAAGCGACTTAAGCTGCGTATTGAGCAATCCCTGCGCTTTTGATTGGGCTGCAATTGCGGGTGCAGAGTATGAGCCGGTAGGTATGAAGTGCGAGTATATCAGTATCGCTATTGCGGCAGTAGCAACTATGAGCGAGAATATTGCATCAACAGTGAATATGAACCCTTTCATGTTTTTTGGCATATCAAGTCACCGCTGATGGGGTATTTGTCCAAACAATTATCTTTATTTTGACAGGCTGCCCATTTATGTAGCCATATTTATTAACTACATCTGTTGTAAGCGCATTTCCTGCGGATGGGTTTGGCCCTATTGTGATGTTTATCTGATTATTGTATATCATTATGTAATAGTTATAGCCAACGCCTAGCAGTTGCTTTGTAACGCCATAGTCTAGATTTGCCATTGCAATCATTGTGTAAAGCTTCCTTGATGATATTCCAGTGCCATTTGAAGCGCCTATTCCAAGGCTAATGCCCTGCCATGTGGAAGGGTTGCTTATATTTATCTGCGAATACCAGTGGGCTGGATAGCCAGGGGACATAAGAGATTGGGCGAGCACTTGGGCTTGCAGCTGCATTATTGTTGCGCCGCCTCCAGCACTTATTGCAAGCTCAGAGTTAATATTGTACCACGTAAATGCGAGTATAGTCATCGCAATTGTAAATATAACTATTGCAAAAATTACGTCAAAGCTCCAGAACTGCATTTTTAGATAGTGCATTCCTACACCGTGAAATTTACAACTTTATGCATAGGCAAGCCCTCTTCGTATAATTGGCCCACTTGCATGGGGGTAAGAGTGGAATTGTATATCTGCAGATCAGTCACAGAGCCATTGAAATACTGCGTACCGGTATTTCCGTCCAGAGCATCGCCTATATACCCTGTTTCATAGAAATTGCCAGGGTATGCCCCAGATGGAAGCGATGCGTTTGAATACTCTTCACCGTTTTCGTACAGAACCAAATTGCCTGTTTTAGAATTGTATGTTGCAGTAAGCATATACCATTCGCCAGGCTCCAGCCTGACAGATTGTGGAGCTATATCCCCTGCTGGGCTTGGCGGGCAGCCTGTCGACGTTGGAGGCGAAGAGCCATACCAGTATGTAAATGTTATGTTGCTTGGAGGGGTAAACTCAAAGCCCGTTGTGCACCCAGGCCAGCCTACCGGATATTGGTTCTGCGAGAAATAGTTTGAGCCCCCTTTATATTCCAGCCAGGTGTTTACTGAAAAAGACTCTTTGCCATTAAGCGCAGCCAGTGGGGGGATAGCTATGTATCCTCCTAGGCCATTAAAAGTTGGCACAGACAGCTTTGTTGAAGAGCTGTTGTAGTACTGGTATGTTTTGAATGATACATTTTTTACAGATGCGGAACTTTGGAACTTTGAAAAGTCTGAAATGCTGCCAGAGAACGGCCACCAGCCTATTAACGAGGAGCCCCCAATTGGAATACTTGAAGGCCCCTGCAAGTATAGGTTTTCTATTTGCTGCTGGCCAATAGGTGCATCGTATATCTGAACATTTGATATTATCCCGTTGAATGGGTTTGCGCCAGGGAATGCGCCGCCTATATTTATATTTGTCAGAGCCACGAACTTAGTCCCATTCTCTAACCCTGATGCAACCAATCTGCCGTTTATATATAGCTGCATGGTGTTGTTTGTCCCGTTCCAGACTCCAGTTACTAGGTATTCGCCACTGCCAGGTTTGTTTCCTTGATATGAATCCGAATATGTATCTGCTATATTGCTCCATGATATTACAGCGCTTGACTTGGTAATCTCTATTCCTATGGTTTGTGTGGTATATGGGGTTCCATTTATCTCAGCTATGTTCTGTGGGAAATTGCCCAAGTTTACAGGATTAACCCATGCTGATATAGTAATGCCGCTTATGGTCTTCTCTGTTAACATAGAGGTTATCCTGCTTGAGCCGTTAAAGTATGCCCCAACAACTTCTGTTGAATTTGTAGACATTGGCTGCCAACTTCCCCCAGAAAAGGTGCCATTGTTATAGTGCGTGCTTAGATCGTAAGCTTCGTTGCCATAACCTAAATTAAGCGGATACCATGCAGTCAAATTTGATTCAGTAGATGTATTTCCGTTGAAAACATCCATTGTCAAGTTGGATACAAGCGGCAAATTAGAGCTGATAAACAGCTTCGAAACCCCGCTGATAGGGGTGTATTCGGCCAAGCTTCTGCCAACATTGTTTATTTTGCCGTTGGAAGAGACATAGCCAACAAGAGTGCCAGCGGAAGGGGAGCCGTTGAAGTTTAATACTTTTGATACGAATTCCGAAGTATATAAATATGATACAGGACCATACGCCACTCCCTGATCCGCATAACTGCTATAGTCATTTGTATTGTTTGCAAGAGGCCACCATCCAGCAAGCTCTGACATATTTATTGGAGGCGAACCCATGCCACCCTGGTACAAAGTTTCAAGCTGTGAGGCGGTGAGCGCTGCAGAGTAGACCTGCACATTTGCCAACTCGCCTCTAAATGGATTCCCATCGCAGTCCATAAATTGGCCGCCTATCATTATCTGGTTTGAATTGCTCCAAGAATTCGTATTTGTAGTTGTTACATTTGCATTGTCATACTGGAATAGGTAATTTGGCGAGTTTACAGAGACTGCGAAGAAGTTCCAGCTGCCATAGTTTGTTATACCTGGAAGAGAAACACTGGTATCAGCAGAAGAGCACCTGTGCAGAACAAGCCCTGCTCCGCTTGCGAGAAATCCAAATCCCTGATAGCTGTTGAATCCTATAAATGGCTCGGTCCAAGACTGACCTCCTGTAAGCCCTGGTATATTTACCCAGCCTGCTATTGTAAACTTTGGATCAGTTCCAGATATTGGGACGTTTGCAACTATGCATGAGCTGCTGCTCGCACTATACGGACCGCAACCTGGATTGTATACTGTTGTAGAGCTGAAATTTCCTACGGCAGAAGAGAATATATTAGATAGCGTTGCGCTTCCAGGCAGCGAGAGGACCGATGGAGGAGATTCGTCTATGTATATTATTCCATGTGAATTTGATATCTGCAGCACACCTTTGTACACAGGTATGCTGTAAACATTTATTCCATTTTGCGAATCTGAAAGCGTACCGTTTACAATTATATTGCGAGCAGAGCTGAAGGCCTCTGCAGTTATTACCTGCGTTGCTATTTTCATCTCAGTTATTATGACCCCAGTATTTGAAAGTTCAAGTGTATATGGAGTTGAGCCTACAGCCGCAGGGATGGACACATTGGTTGAATAGCCGTTCCCTGCAGTGACTGCCTGGTTTATATAGCCTGCAATGCTCTCTGTAAGAAGTTGTATCGCGCCGCTCTGCTGCTCAGTTGTAAGGGACGACTGCTCCGTTGCCACAAGCGCAAATATTAGTATGAATATCAAAAGCACAAAGGAGTACACTATGACGAACTCTATGGCTATCTGTGATTTTTTAGGCCTGTCTAATGCGTCTAATGCCATACGCCTCTAACAGTTATTACCAATAAAGAATAAATACCGCTTATTATTTTTTGCGGTCTGGCTTATACCCAAAGCAGAGGTATGCAGTATGCCAAACGCCCTTAGTTGAAGGTCTGGTGCCCTCCTTTCTAACGAGCATATCTCGTATTATTGGCTCTAGCGAGAATATACCTTCAAAACCTATTTTTTCCATAGTCATAACAAAAGAATTTAGCTGTTCTGAATGAGGCAAGTAGCCAGCAACCGCGCCCCCAGGCTTCAATATGCGAAATGCATTCTTCAGGCATTTTTGGGAGTTTGGCATATCCAATGTGACAAGGTCAAAGCTTGAGGCTTTTTCGTCTATTTTCTTTGTAAAATCAGCGTGCTTAAACGTTATATTGTCCAGCGACAGCATCTCTGCATTCTTCCGCGCTATTGAAATAAAATTCTCGTTTATATCGTAGCTTACAACGCTTTCAGCAACCTTTGCAAGTGAAACTGCAAGCCAGCCGCTGCCGGTTCCTGCGTCTGCGCATCTGCTGCCCTTGCCTATGCCTGAATATCCTATTATTAGACCTATGTCCTTTGGCAATATTACCTGCGGGCCCCTCTTTAATTTGCTGTAAGCACGGCTAACAAGCCAATCAGCCATCTGTTGCCACCTTTTTACTTGATTTGGTTGCCTGCTTTTTTGCAGTTTTTTGGGATTTCTTCCTTTTCTTTGTGGCAGGGCCGCTTTTTATGCCCTTTTTCTTTTTCTCTTTTGCTTCTGCAGCTTTTTCGGGTTGCGGCTGTTCTGTTTTGGTTTGGTATGAAGAATTTGCGCCCCATTCCTTCTTTGTTATGCAGGTCGGGTCTAAATCCATTTCAAATGGCTTCTT
>JAVZPY010000010.1:0-14142 GCA_038881415.1 Candidatus Micrarchaeaceae archaeon | reverse complement strand
ATCCGCATAGGCGAATCTAAAGTCAAAGTAGACATGAAAGTTGAAACATACCACCTTTCTGCGCACGCCGATAGAAAGGGCATAGAGAGCATAATTGGCAAGGTATCGGGATTAAAGGATGTCTTCATTGTGCATGG
This sequence comes from Candidatus Micrarchaeaceae archaeon, assembly GCA_038881415.1. GTDB lineage: Archaea > Micrarchaeota > Micrarchaeia > Micrarchaeales > Micrarchaeaceae > JAJZYW01. The sequence continues at coordinate 14,005 of JAVZPY010000010.1, read as the reverse complement.
TGAGAAAAGCAAATCTGAAAGCCTAAGGGAGAGCATAAAGGGCAAATACAGAGCGGTTGTGCCGTCGCTGGGCGAAGAGTTCACTCTTTAATCGTCAAAAAACGAATCTTAAGTTACCCCTTTAATATTTTTAACGCGCTATTTCTTATTCAAGTGGAGTATATGGCCGGCAAGAAAGAGGAGAAGTACAAGAAGGAGATAGAGGAGCTGAAGCGCATGAGTGCAATAAATAATATTTTAAACAAAGGGATCGCAGAGAGCACAATACTTAACAGCACTACAAGAGACGATGAGCCTTCTATAAGCAGCATATCTGATAGGCTTCTTGACACATATGAAGAGCTTAGCAAAGGCAGCGCAAAGGACTTAGAGATGATAGAGCGCATAACTACGTCTGTAAAGGGCTCTGATGTCACAAAAGAAAAGAGCCTAAAGGTTTCTAAAGGCAAAGCGACTAGGAACATACATATAGTTAAGATGAGCAAGCCAAAAGCGCAATCAGCAAAAAGAAAGAAAGATATGAAGCAGAGTAAGAAGGTTGGCAAACAGCCCAGTGGCAAAGCAGCCAAGAAAAGGCATAAATAAGTGCCAGCTAATTATCTACAGGGGGCTCTTAGCTCAGGAGCAGAGCGTCCGCTTTGCAGGCAGCTTTTGGTAAAAGAGTATCTAAAGCTCCAAAACAGCGGAAGGCCGCGGGTGCGAATCCCGCAGAGTCCATGCTTATTATGCAAAAAATAAAAATAAAAGCACTGAATGTTAATTTTTGGCATTTTGAAAACTTTGCTTATGCGAAGCGCTAGCTATTTTCTTATTTTCTTAGCGTGCTAATCTCTGTTTTCTTTTGATGCTTGAAGATGTTCCTGCTTCATATACTCCCTGCTTAGCTTCACATAAGCTTTCCAGTTCCTTGTTATCCTTTCCTTGTGCACCTTTGTTACTTTGCCGGCAACCTTCCCAGGAATGCCAAAAACTATGCTGTTATCAGGTATTTCCTTTCCTTCTGGTATCACTGCGCCTGCACCTATTATGCACCAATTACCTATCTTTGCACCTTCAAGTATTATTGCACCCATTCCTATAATGCAATTATCGCCTATCGTGCATCCGTGCACCAGCGCAAGGTGTCCTATCGTTACATTGTCGCCCACTATTGTTGGAAACCTGTCTGCCGTGCCGTGCATAACGGTGTTGTCCTGTATGCTGGTGTTTTTTCCTATGCGTATATAGTGCATGTCCCCACGCAGTACTGCGCCCGGCCATATGCTTGAATTTTCCCCTATGTTTACTGCACCTATTACTTCTGCAGTGCTAGCCACATATGCGCTTTTAGGTATCTTCGGGCAAACTCCTTTGAATGGCATTGGTTTTGGCATAATTGCGTTATGCTGATTACCAATAAAAATGCTAGGTATGGGCCTATTTCCTAAGGGATACCATCGCACTGGACTCCATATTGCCTATAGATTTGCTCAATGAAGCCTTTACCTCCTCCAAAATTGAGACAATATCGTCTATATAGGCTATCTGCTCGCTTATTAATTTTGCATTCGCTTTGCATAACGAGGCTGTTTCTCCGTTTGATGCGGATTCTGAAAGCGATAGAAATTTTTTCCTTATATTTAATGCTTCCCTGCGCATATTTTCCACAGCCCCAAATTTTTTGCGCCATAGCCTTTCAAACCTTGCATGCCAGTCATTGAAGCTGCGCACATATTCCTCTGCTGAATATATGTCGGTTGAATAGTTAAGGGCTGACTTTAGGATTTGCATATCTGAATCCCTTGCCTTCATATATAATACGACAAAATCCTTTGGTATGTTCTCCTTTACAGCTTCTGCAATGCTTACCGCAGAAAAGCCGCCCTTCTTTGAAAGGAAATTGTAGGCTTCATTCAAAGCTTTTGATATATCATAAGCTTCTTTAGAATTATTTACATCAGGATGGAATTCCCTGATTTTTTTTATGTAGGCTGAGCGTATTTTCCTCTGGTCGTCAGTTGGCTTTATCCCTAATGAGCGGAAATATTCTTCTGCATTACCCTGCTGCACCCCTAATTCTTGCACAAATGTAGATAGCCTGAGTGATATTCTCTGGTTCCTTTTCAACAGTAAGGAAAATTTTGCAGCTTCTATTCTTTTCCCAAGGTTAAGCGCCTGCACAATACTGTATATTAATAACTAGATAATTAAGTATATGCATGGCCCTGTATAAGAAGGAAGATGAGAAGTTTGGGGTGGCGCTTGCCATAATTTATGCAGTTGCAGCGCGCATAGCACCTAGCATGAGGAGATTTTACGATTTTGCGGCGGAGGACATAAGGGAGGCTGGCTTTTCAAGGGTGCTTGACGTTGGATGCGGCCCGGGAGACGTTGCAATAAAGGTTTCTGCGTTTTGCAAGGATGTTACTGCAATAGACCCTTCAGAGGCAATGGTATGGATAGCAAAGCATCGGAAAAGCAAGGTAAAATTTTTGCTAGGTTCGAGCAGGGCTCCAAATGCAAAAGGAAAATTTGGCTTGATATACTCTACGCTGTCATTTCACCACTGGCCCGATAAAGCAAGATCTCTTGCAGTTTTGGGCAGGATGCTTTCCAAAGGTGGGGAGATTAGGATATATGAATTCAGGAGAGCAAAAGGCATTAAAAGTGCTGCAAACAAGCATTCTATGGACATGGATGCACTGAAGGAGGCAGCCTTTGAATCTGGCTTACGCATAGTCTCTGTTAAGAGAACAAAGGAATTTATAAGGGCGACATTAAAATTTTAGTGGTTATATGAAAAAGGCGCAGGCAGTTGCAGGATATGCGGTTGCGGTAGTGGTAATTGCTGCAGCATATTTGTATGCAGTGCATGCAGCGAATGCCCCGCAGCCTAGCATACAGTATAAGTACAATGCAAGCAGAAATGCAATATATGGCAACATAACCGACACGCTTGGATATGAGATAAGTTTCAATGAATTTTACTGCAAGCTGACGAACGGAACTACGGGCCTCTTCCCTATAGGGAATAACATAACGTTAAATTACAGCCAAAAGGTGCCTTTTATAATAACCCCTTCTAAAAAGCTTACATCCAACTGCACAAGCGTTGGGGTTAATTACCATAAAGTTTGAGTGGTTTGCATGATACCTAATATAGACCCTAGGACCCTTAAGAACATGATGGCAAAGATGGGAATGAAGCAGAGTGAGATTGATGCAAAAAGGGTCATTATAGAGGGAGATGGTTTCCAGATAATAATATCAGAGCCATCGGTAATGCGCATAGATATGCAGGGCTCTGTAAGCTTTAACATCTCTGGCAATGTGGAGGAGAGGAAAGTAAATGAGAAGGTCGAGATAAACGAAGATGATATACGTATGGTTATGGAGAAATCCGGGGTAAATGACTACGAAAAGGCAAAGGAAGCGCTGGAAAAAGCAAATGGGGATATAGCATCTGCAATACTAGAGCTTGGTGGCTAGCTACTTATCCATCAGGAAGGATTGGGCAAATGGAACTCCCATAACTGACTTTATGTTTCCGGCCTCTATTAGCCCCAGGTTTATGGCTGCCCTAATGGACTCCTTTCCAACTATGTTTGATGAATATACTTTTGCTACGTCTACCTTGTTTTTTACATCATCCGGTTCGGTGAGCTCGCCCTTGTAAAAATCCGAGTATGCATCAAGGTCTATTGTTATTTCCCCTTCTTCAAGCATCTGCCCTATAAGCTCTTCGTCGCACATTGCGACTAGCAGCTTGCCTTGTGATGCATGCAATTTAACGTATATCAATAAATCATCCATACTTGTACAAAAATATGGTAGCTAGCAAGTATAAGAACCCATACCATATGAGCCATATCCCTCCAAGCATATTGTGGTGCAAAGAAGCGAATGTGCCTAGGCCTACAAGCAGCATTGCTATAGAGAACTCTATGCTGGTGTTCTTAAGCGAGTAGATTATATTGCCTGACATCTTTCCAGTAGGCCTGGACCAGCTCACCGTGGGCTTCTGCCCGAACAGCGCTGCTAAGGCTGCCTTTGTCCTTACTATTACTAGCGCGAAATTTAGTGCAAATACCATTATGCCCTTCTTAATGGAGTTGAAATATATTTTTGTCAATATTATAGGGGCAAGGAATGACATAACAAATGCTATGCTGCCAAATACCTCAAGGTCAAGTCCTATGAATGACGGCTTTAGGAACTGAGCCAGGGTTATGTGTATGAACGAAACTGCTGAGAATACTATCAGTATTGAAACAAATGTAAACAGAAGCAATACTACAGAGAGGTAATTTAGCCCGAAGCCGTGGGTTATATAGTCTATCCTTGAGAAAGGGGATATGTTTTTCTTCCTGCTCTTGTACCTCAAGAAATATTTTATGAATTGCGTATCGCCATAATTGTACCTCCACTGCTGCTTGGCCAGCTCGGTGAATGTCTTTATAGGCTTGCCCAAAGCATACACTTTTGGTATATAGAGGCTCTTATAGTCCTTCATATCTGACTCAAAACTGAAGAATGTATCCTCTATTATATATTCTGGGAAGCCTCCGAGTTTCTTTAGTATTGACGCCCTTATTATGCCGCATGAACCTGCAAAAATTGCGGTATTGTTCATCGCCCTTGCAGGCTGTATAAACTTGAAGAAAAACTTGTCGAAAAGGCTAACCGAATCAGAGAATATGCTGCCGCTGCCGTAACTCTTTTCGGTTTGCACATAGGATACTTTTGGATCCTGGAAGTATGGAAGCAACTCCTTGAGGAACCTCCTATTCTTAAGCTTTTCATCGTAGTCGAATACAGTTATGAATTCGGCATTTGTATACTTAAGGAAATTGTTCAGTGCGCCTGCCTTGAAGCCGCTGCGTATGCTCCTATGTATGTAGCGTATTCCGATCTTCTCAGAAAATGCCCTCAACTCCGATGAAATATCCTTTTTTGTAGAGTCGTCCAGCAGAAACAGCTTCATCCTGTTCTTAGGATAGTCCATCCTGAGCAGCCTTAATACAGTGTCTTTTACGACTTTGGGGTCTTCATTATACGTAGGCACTGCTATTGCTACCTTTGGGTATTGCTTCAGAGGCTTGACAGATTTTGATAGCTCTTTGAATTGCTTATTGTAGAAGTACGAGCGGTAGTATGTTGTAGAGGCTATTAGGTTGAAAAAGCCGCTTATGACTGCGAGTATTGCAAATAGCACTGCGGTAAAGTACATGTATGGGGAATTTGCCACTACAAGCAAATATGCAGAAAAGCCAACCCCTGCTATAGCTAGTATTACAAAAACAGCTACGGTGACTATCCTTAGTGTAAATACCTTTGAATTATCCGCCATATCGATCCGAACTTTATATTAAAATTGATGCTAAAGGATATAAACACTTCACAATTAATATTTATTGTTTTCCGGTGCTTTTGCGGAATCTGAGTGAATATGTGCCAGGGTGGCGGAATCCGGTATCGCGCCGGTCTCGAGTTTGCAAGATATCGAGAGCTGATTTGGTGATGCAACAGGCAAACCGGTGCCCGCAAGGGCTTTAGGGTTCAAATCCCTACCCTGGCGTTGCTTTTGATTGGCAGCTTACCAAATAAGCCAAGGTTTGCCTTGGAGTGATTAATACAGAAATTCGTTCAAAAAAGCTGTAGCGTATGAACCTGCTGGAAGCGAAAACTCCAATGTAAAGCCATTTACAGACTGCTTGCTGGAAAAGTTTAGGTATGGGGCAAACAATGGCCTCTTAGAGCCTTTGCAGCTCGCCTCTGGTATCCTCTTTACCTTGAAATCACTTATTGAGATGCCCAATTTTTCCATTTCCGCCTTTTCTTCTGCAGAAAGCTCGCTTTCTTTTGAGTTATAGCCAACTATATTGCCAAGCTCCAACCGCGCTCCTGGGTCTTCCCCATATCTCCCTACCTTTGATAGGTCAGGGAAGCCATAAAAGTTGAGCGCACATGCTGTTGCGCCAATATCAGGCAGTATGCGACCAGATTCCAACCTTGACCCAAGAGATACATTAAAGATGTGAGATTCTACTGAATGGACAAACATGAGAAGCAGTTGCCTTGGAAGCACGCGCAAAGCCTTTGCAAAATCACGTGGATTTAGCGCCAAGGATGAAAGCATTGAACGCTCATATTTAAGGTATTTCGGAAAGTATTCGAGGGCCCTCATGAAATTGCCATCTTCATTGAGCTTTGCCCTTGCATTTACTGCGTCTTCCATCTCTTCGCCCTGCGTGCTGGTTAGAAACAGCATTGCAGCGCGCTCAAGCTCGCCCTTTAAGATAGAAAGGCCTATCTCAACATTAAGTTTCCTGTTACCAAAGCGCTGCGCACCATAATAATTTGGGAATAGCCCGTGCAGCTCTGAATTTATATTATTGATTGCTTCTTCCCAGTTCTTATCCTGTGTCCTTACGTTTATGGCAAACCTGTTTCCCAATAGGTCGCCAAGCTTTACTGGACTTTGAGCTTGCCATGCCCCGAGCACTTCTATATCTTTTATTTTTATGCTTTTGACAAAATCTGGTGTTGTGCCAAATATGCTGCACAGCTGGGTTGTTACAGCGACCCTGTCTTTTGTACCAGCAAATCCTATTGATCCTGCACCCCTTCCGGCCCTGCGCGCAATTTCTTTAAGCGATTGTATTGTATTCCAGTTGCGCTTTTCCATTACAAACACGCAAAAACTGCCGCTGCCTTCTTGGTAACCCAAATCTGCGGCTGAGCGCGCCGCGCCGCACTCTAGCGTAGTCCCATTTTTGGATATCTCATTTACTACGAAATCATCTGCGCTAGCCTTTATTTTTCCTTCTATTTTCTTTGTTTTTGAAAAGACCTGCATTCTTTCTCGCCCTCTCCCTTCTTATAACCCTTTTTGCATCTTTCTCAAGATCGTACACAAGTGCCTCCAGAATTACGCGCATGCCAAGTATTATTATTGCCCCTAACGCAACTATTACTACACCTATGTAGCTTATATGGAACAGCACAAACGCAAAAGCTATTCCCATAGCTGGGGGGTGTTGCACCTTTGTTTCTATCATTATAAGTGACATTGCAAAAACAACTATGGCAGTTGTGGCATACAGCCCTACAAGGTTGTATATGTAATAGCTGGCAGCGCCTATAAGCCCAGCTATTATATATGACCCAAGGAACCTGTGGACCTTTGCGGCCCTTGCATATGGGGTTACAAACAGTATGAATGCGCTTGCAGCAAAAGATGAGTATATTACAATTGACGCACCATTGCCGTATAGCAGGTCAAATTTAACGTATATCATTATATATACTAAAATTGCCAGAGTTATACCTGCAAATATTGAAGGGATTACCTTGTTCCTCAGCCTGCTCTCCCTAACTATAGGCACCCTTCCTCCGAACACATATTTTTCTTCGTATTCCATATGCATGCGCCCTGGCGCTTCGCAGCATTTGGCGGCTATTTGGTATGCTTGCAATAATGCCTGGCCTTGCCCGCTGTATTATGCTATCAACAAATATATTATATGCTTGCCCAATATGAAATTGGATGGAATGCAATTTAAACCTGCTTTGGCAAGCGTTCGATAAAAACAGTCATGGGATTATCCTGGAGTGCTCGTGACACGCTATTGGCTCATCATTTATGAATTTCCGCAGAAGTGAGTAAACATTTGTCTTATACCCCTTGGCCGAATCTTCAGCTTCATGCCTATATGGCAGGAACCACGCTTCGTTGCATATATCCTTGAGCCCCATTCCTTCTTTCGAAAGCTCTGAAAACAGCCTGTTGCTATGGCGCGGGCTAACATCAGTAAACAATACAACATAATAGCTTTTAGCAAAATTGGACTCCATAAATAGGCTCATCTTTCCAATGAACTTTTTGTCTATGTAATTGCTGCCATGCGGTTCTAATATTACTGTTTTTCCATTTTTCTGCATTGATAAGATAAAGTCAGGCGTGTAGCTTATCTCCTTCCCATTGCACTGTATTGGAAATTGGGTTTGGCAGTACTGGAACCCTATTCCAAAAAGGTTTAAGGCAACCGCAACAGTAGCTTCAAAATTAGATTCAAATTTGAATTTATTTTTTTCTGATATGCTTACTGCAACATAATCTTCAATTGTTATATCGCCCTTCGAAACGCGTAATAGGCGGCCACGGGCATTTACAGCATAACCGTAAATAGCGTTCTCTGCCACCAACCGCACCAATCAAGTATCCCGCAGGATAAATTAGGATAATACATACCGAATCTTTAAAAACCTTGTTGTCATTTCTTTAGAAACTTTAATATTCCGCTGAGCTTCATCGAGTTTAGTATTCTGTCTGGACCGAGCCAGCCCCTCCTAGCAGTTCCGACGCCATACCTCATCATCGATAAGTGCTCTGTGCTATGCGCATCAGTATTTATTGAGTAGTATGTGCCGTAGCGCGACGTGGAAAGTATGTTGGTGTCGTTTAGGTCAAGCCTGTTCATGAATGAATTTACTTCCAAAGCCACAGAATTATCTTTTGCGGACTGCGCCACATCGTCAAGGTCTATTTGGTATGGCTCGCGCTCGCCTATCAACCTGCCTGTCGGGTGCGCAAGTATGTTTACGTACCCGCTGTCGAGCGCTTTGCGGACCCTTTTTGTCATCTCAATCAAGGGCATATTTAGCGAGGAGTGCACTGCAGCGACTACGCAATCCATAGAATCCAGAGTTTGCTCATCCAGGTCTAAGCTTCCGTCCTTCAGTATGTCAACTTCTGCTCCCTTTAGCACTATGAGCTTACCGTCAAGCTTTTCGTTTAGCGCGTCTACTTTTTCAAAGAACTTGCGGAACCCAAGCTCGTCCATGCCGCGGGCTACCTTTAAGCTTTTTGTGTGGTTTGTTGTAGCTATATACTCATAGCCTCTTGCGATTGCTGCCTGCGCCATTTCCTCTATAGTGTTCTTGCCGTCTGTTTCCTTTGTGTGGGTGTGCATGTCCCCTTTTATGTCGCCGAGTTCAACGAGCTTTGGAAGAGAGTGCTTCAGAGCAAGCTCTATCTCCCCTCTGTCTTCGCGCATTTCATATGGGATGTGCTGCATGCCGAGCTTTGAATATATCTGGCTCTCGTCCTGGCTAGCTATTACTTTCCCATTCTTGTCGAAAAGGCCATACTCATTGAGCTTGTAGCCTTTTTTGATTGCTATTGTACGGACAGCTATATTGTGGGCCTTGCTGCCTATGAAGTATTGCTGTGCTGAGCCGAAGCTATTCTCATCTATTACCCTGAGGTCGCAGCTTATGCCTATATCAAGCCACACAGTGCTTTTTGAAGGGCCGCTGGATATTGTTCGCACTACGCCGTCCATGTGCGAAAAGAGCTCCATTACTTTTTCTGGCGCTGTTGAAGTTACCAGCAGGTCTATGTCCCCTACAGTTTCACGCATGCGTGAGAGGGATCCGGCAATAAAAGCCCGGCCAACCAAACCGGATGAAAGAAGCTTCTTCACCATCGCTTCGGCCACAGGAAGCGCTTCGCCGAGAAGTATCCTGCCCCTGTTGCTTTCCAGAAGGGCCAGGCTTTCAGCTATCTGCATCTCACTTCTTTGCCCAAAGCCTTCCAACTCCATTATTTTGTGTAACTCTGCAGCCTTTTTCAATGTTGGTATGTCCTTTACCCCAAGCTTTGAGTATAGCGAGTATATTTTTTTGGGACCAAGCCCCTCTATTTGCTTGAGCGAAGCAAAATCTATTGGAAACTTTTTCTTAAGCTTCTCATACTTAGACATTTTTCCAGTCTTTATGTATTCTTCTATGCTCTTTGCTATGCCAGAGCCTATGCCAGGCAGATCCATAAGGGCTTTTGTGCCTCCTTTCTTGTATAGCTCCTCTACGGGCTCTTGGAGTGTGCCTATCGTAAGCGCGGCAGCCCTGTAAGCCCTGATTTCAAACCTCGAATATTTGCCGCCTGAAACCTCCAGCATGTCCGCAATCTCATCAAGCATAGCTGATATTGCCTTGTTTCCCATAAATTGGGATCTCTTTTGAGTATTTTATGTTTTTCTGCTGATTTTATAACTGGGAATTAGATGGATGGAGATTATGGATGACACACGCGATCTTGAAGCGCTAAGCAGCATATACCTAAACGTAATAATGAGGTACAAGTCCTATATAGAGGAGCAGGAGCATATTTCTGTATCGGAACTTCCAACCCTTGTAACTCCTAAAAACCCTATAGTCCTGCTTAAAGCTGAGGAGATCAAGGAATCGATGCGCCCGTACAGCTTCGACCATGACTTCTATAATGCCAGTATAAAGGCATTTGAATATGTAAAAAATGATATAAGAGCCATACACCTCCCCATAGAATTCTGGCTTTATCCAGAAGATGTAATAAAATTCGGCTGCGGTGATGCAATGGATAGGAATGTGCTGCTTTGCAGCCTTCTTGAGGCGCTAGGCAACCCTTCTGCAAAAGTTGTAGTAACATTTGATGGGGCAAAAAACTCGATAGCAAATTACTATGAGTTTAAAGACGCATTCTACAAGCTTTCCTTGGATGATGGGGTAGCACAATTCAGCAGCAAGGATGAGCTGCTGCGCTCACTAGGCATAAACAAGGACTCCACTGCGTATGAATTCAACGACCAGCTCTATAGGGATATCAGCTGAGCCTGTTCTTGCGCCTTTGGGCCTTTAATCTTTTCCTGTGGGCTGCCTTAAGCTTTGGAAGCTTCTGTTTTTTCCTGTATGCTTTGCCTATTTTCCTATTTGACTTTGAAACGCTTTTCTGCAAATAATCACCTAGGTTAGGATTTTGGATGCGCCTTTTTAACCTTTATCTCCAATACGCCGTTGTTGAAGTTGTCTGTAAGTTCATTTCCAATATCACACGGTAAAAAGAGCTCCTTGCTGTAATACCTGTCCATATTCCTTGCATAGATAATTAACTTTCTGCCCTCTGATGAGATTCGTATGCCATCCTTGCACATGCCGGGCATCTCCATTACAATCTGTATTGTATCCCCGCAATCTATTATGTCATATGCCGGCTCGCGCTCGGACTTAACTGGTTCTGGATTCATTCCTTCGTCTTTATCAGATGGCGTGCCTATTTCAAGGTTCCCGTACTTGTCTATCTTAAACGTTATCCCTTTTGAAAGGTCCTTTGACGCAATATTTCCAACAAGCTTGGCTATGAACTTGTTTAGCTTCTTTATCTCGTCAGGCTCGTCAGGCTCTGTGTTGGGTCTGGCCATAGGACCACGCTCATGTGTGCATATCTAAAACCATTTATTTATACTTTCCTGTTTTGAGCTTCCAGAAAGCTTCACAAGACGCGACACCTGTTTTTCTATCCTCGCCCTATCAAAGCCGCGCTCGTCGCACATGAAGGACACAATACCTGGAGCGTCAACCTTTTTCCTGAAAGCGCTTTCCAGCTCCTCGGCAGATATGTTTTTTACTTCAGGATTCATAAACAGGTCAAACACCTCCCTTATATCCAGTTCAAACTCTGCTGAGTATTTTTCTTTTATGTACTGCGCCAATTCTTCCGGGCTCTTGATCTGCCGCGCTATCTTTAGCGCAGTCTTTGGTCCTATCCCCTTTATCCCATCATTAAAATCTGTGCCAAGCATAATGCCTACGAAGATCAGCTGTTCGCGTGTTATTGAATTTGAACTTAAGGTTTGTTCAAGCTCCATCAGTTCGGGCTCCACTTGCACGTACACATTTTTCATTGGGAGTTTCCTGCGCCCTGAGAAGGACAGATTCCTGACTACGCGTTTTGAGCCAAAAAGGAGGGTATCATAGTCTTGGCTTGCAGCTGCGTATACAATGCCTGAGGCGCACATGAAGCTTGCCTGCGCTTCTCCCTCGCTAGGCGCTTCTATATAAGGGACGCCCATCAGCCCAAGGAGCTTTTTTGAATCTTCGACTATCTCCTTTGTTATTCTAGTGCTCGCCATTGCGCTTGACCTTGCCCTCTCCATATCCCCTTCTTCAACAGCCTTTTTCCATTCTCCATATGCAAGCTCGCGCCTGCGCATCCTTGATGTTATTGTTTTTTGCTTCAGAACAGATGGTATTCCGTCGAAAACGTATGCAGGCTTAATGCCCTTTTCCATCATATCTATAGTCCTATAGAAGAGACCGGAAAGGTTGCTTGTGATATTGCCATTCGCATCTTGGAGTGGCTTGCCGTCAGGCTGCCTTATTATTGAAAGAAATTGGTATATCATATTGTAAGCATCTATTGCCACGGCTTTTCCGGAAAGATAGTCTAGCGGTATTTTGCGCCTGTAAGCTATTTTGCTTAGGTCTACAGCCATTTGCGAATCATCCCACTATGTCCCCTATGCTGAAGTTTCGCTTGCCTCCGGTTTGGCCTTGAGGCGATTCTGCCTCAGGCTGCTCAAGCAGCTTTATATTAAGAGCACGCTCTAGCTTCTTTGCCAGACGTATATTTGGTATGGTTTTCTGCTCTTCTATTCTAAGCAAGAGAGTGTCCTTCTCGTTTATCATTTCTCCAAGCACTTTTATTGGAATATTCATAGCCTCCCTTGCAGCCTTTATCACTTCGCCGTAACCTTCTATTATATCCATGTCCTCCTCCTTTGCTGCTTGATGTGGTTTGGACTGCCTTTGCGGCTTTCCAGAGCTTGTGCTTTGCTGCTGTGCATGGGATACAACCTTCTTGCCCCTTGCGCACTTTGCGCATACCCTCAACTCTACTCCCTCTACGAGCACCACATAAGGAGACGACATCTGTGATCCGCAAAGTTCGCATTCTTCCATTATACCACCACCAAAATTTCTTTTTGAACCAATAAAAGCCTTTTCATGCCACGTTTGCGAATCAAATTGCACGTATTGCGTGCTACTCTTTATATAACTTTAAGTGGAATTATTACCGTCTTCATGTTAATGTAAGGGGCAAGAGTCATTGGTGGCCGAAAAGAATGTCCAAGCGGGCAAGCATGGCACGCATAAACCTGATGGCAAAGATGCATTGGGCAACGCGCTAGCCATAGCTTTGGCTGCAGTTGAATTTGCATTCATATACTTTGACTACAACTATGCATGGTCAGGGATAGCGGCGCGCTGGGTAACAGGTCTGCTCAGCCTGTTTATAGTAGGCATCGCCATACAGAGGATAAAAAGACTCTCTGGAGGCTACGGCATCTTCTTGCTGAGCGGAAAGCATGGCATAGGCTCCATAAATTCGATATCTAAAAGGCACAGAAAGTTTTGGAACGAAATGGCCATATGGGGCTTTGTGCTTGGATTTGGACTGCTTGCATACCCGCTACTCAAGAATAAGATGAGCAAAAGTACTTATGCAGTTGGCTTTGCGTCACTAGTATTGATAATGCTGTTTGTTGTTCCTTATATGTCGCTCTCGCTGCAGTTCATAAACCTACCTCAACTTCAGAGCGCGGTAGCGCAGCAGGAAGCGGCCGCAGCCGCACATGCTGGGATAAACTACGCAGGGATAGTGTTGGACTCTGCGACCTTCATATTTGGCTTTACTGGATATGTTGTAGTGGCAATATGGTATAACGCTGCAAAGATACTATACGCGCTTTCGCTTTTTGCTGTAAGCGTAAGCTCCGGGCACCCGCAGGTGAGCAGCTTGTCTGGCCAGGTTGCAGGAGTAGCGCCTGTAATACCAGGAATAGACATACCACTTGCGGCAGGCATACTTGCGCTTGCGCTCATGCTAATTATACACGAATTTTCCCATGGTATACTCGCAAAGAATGCAAAGGTAAAGCTTAAGTCTATAGGCTTGGTTATACTTGGAATAATACCTATGGGTGCGTTTGTCGAGCCGGATGAAAAGGAGGTGTTAAAGCTTGATAGGGTAAAGCAAACAAAGATATTTGCTGCAGGGATATCAGCAAACTTCATAGCAATGCTTGTATTTTTCATTTTTGTAGTGCTTTTCTTTTACTATGTGCTGCCGTATATAACGCATGATGAGGTTGTGGTGGTTGCTACCCTTTCAGGTTTTCCAGCAAGTGGCGTTGTGCCGATAGGC
>JAVZPY010000009.1:0-14740 GCA_038881415.1 Candidatus Micrarchaeaceae archaeon | reverse complement strand
CAATACTGTGCGGAGCACGGTATACTGTTAGATTTAGATCTTGCACAACCATAATCATTGCGAGCAATAATAGTAGGACTGAGGTAAAAATAATAATGAAATACCTGCCCATTCAACTACCAGTTATGTTCTTTAAATTAAAGTACAAAATTTCACCATTTAATCCAGCTATCACCGCATAGTTTTTCGTAATTATCGGTTGAGCCGATAAGTGCGGTATGTTTGTTTGTATTTCTTTTACAAGCGTACCATTTCTAATATTCAGTATGAATAAATCACCCCCATCATTTATATCTATTACATACTTTCCGTATATAACATTAGGGGCGCCTTCATTTTGGCCCGTATTAAATGCCCATAAAACTTTGCCATTTGTTGCATTTATGGCTAACATTACTCCAAGATAATTAGAATCGCTTAGTACTGTTCCGTTATACAATACCATGGGCGATATAGAATTTTCGGTAAAATTATAACCAGAATTTGGTATTGGCGGTTCTACTACATTTATCTTATCAGCTATTGCAGTTTCATTTATAGACCATTCTATCGAGCCATTTAATCTATTAAGCGCCACAATAACTGGATCCTTGTATGTGCTGTTATATAAGTAAGCCGTTATAATTATGTTCTTAAATGCTACAGGGCAAGCATCATTTAATCCACCTCCTGCAATACTAAAATTATCTTGCCATGAAATGCTACCAGTGCTTATATTATAATCAAAAAAGCTAAACCTGTGTATCGTATCTGGGTATATTATTGAATTAGAAGTGTTAACGTATCCTGCCCCAAAATATGCATTTCCATTGTATATAAGAGGAGAAGAAAGAGTATCTGGCAAGTTAGTTGGGAAACCTCTTTCAACCAACCCAGTAGTTGCGTTTATAACATAAAAATACCCAATATTTGGATATATGAGCAGCCCATCATAAATAGCAGGTGTTGTCATATCCGGACCTAGAGTAGTTATCCCCCAATTGACCTGCCCATCACTTAAGTTTATTGCATATATACCATCCAAGCCATTTCTATCAGTATTATTTGGAACATCTGCACTATTTCCCATACCAACAAATACCATTTTGTTGTATACGATCGGTTGTGTCAGTATTTGATCAGGAAAGTTCACTCTCCATAAAACTTTTCCAGTGCTAATATTTATGTCAATAACGCTGCCCTTGGTCTTATCATATTCAAATTTGTCAAGGTAACTAAGATTACCTGCTGTTGTTACTATTATATCTCCCGAATATAATGTAGGTGTACCTATTATTGCTTGGCCAATACTCAAGTTTATAGGGTTCAATGTAACGTTAACATAATATGTATGGTTTACTCCGCCATCATACTGGTATGGATCTGCCATATTTGAATAAATCTGTCTGTTGCTAGCTAAGCCATTATGTAAAGCAATGGCATTTAAGTCTGGGCTGTGTAATAAGGAATAAAATATTAATGTGGTTGCAATTAATGCAATAGCAATCGCTACAGGTATAAAAATACATTTTATGCAATTTTTTGATTTCTTATTGTGCCTTTTAGTTTTGGCACTTTTTTTGTTTTGGGCCATAATGTGCGCGCCTATTATATAAAATTACTTTGTTTTATAAACTTTTAATTGATAACTAGTTAGGTAATATAATGAAGGAAATAGCTGTATTCGCATTGGTATTTGCAATATTGACTGCAATTCCATTCTCTATTGCGGCAAACAATTCAAATACATCGTGTTCAGTTATTCCAAAACCGAATTCTGCCGTATTAATAACTAATAAATCTGTATGCCATTCGCTCTCAATTAATTATGTAGCCAATCTTAGCAATTCCAGAGTTTATTGCTCACCAGATAACCTATTAATAAAGTATGTAAATCTGAGTGGCTTTAATATAAATGATAGTATATATGGATGCAATTTTTCTAATTCGTATATCTATATAGGAAACAGCTCAAAATTAAACCTTGTTAACCCTGAGAACCGGTCATTTAAACTTATTTTTTACGGAAATTCCTCTGAAATTACGGTTGCATATACTCTAAATTTAAAAGTTTTTGAACCTCCTAAATATAATTCCGTTTCAATATTCGGAAATAGAGTTGGCGCATTTGGATATATACTACCATCTTTTAATAATTCCATAAAGCTCAATTCTTCAGAACTGCAGTACGTTCCATCATATAGCAATACAATAAAGACAATAATGGCTGGAATTAGAAGTTTGCCATATTATCCAGGTTATGGGGTATATGGGGAAAATTCGTCTGCAATATACTCAAATTCAAATATTTCAGAAGGAAGCCCCATAATAGCAAATAAATCCTTTATACTTCCATACGAAACTTATTTATTAAATCGTACAATAATGTACGATCCATACCTAATAGACTATTCATTTTTTGCATACGACCAACTTCTAATGTTCACTCTAAACATAACAAATCCAGCAAATCTTACTCCATTATATGTACAGCCAATTTACCCACAATTCAATTTTCACATAATACCAAACAACAACAAGAAAAAGTTAACAATAAATTGGATTATCGTTGTTCCTAGCTCTGATAAGAGCTGGAATTTCACCTCATGGATATACAGGTATAATGCTGATAATGGATTTTCCTTAAATCCTACAGAGAATCTTCAATCAAACGATAGCTCTTTTGTTAAAATTTTAAGCTACCCAAGCAATGGATATGCTATAGTAGATGGAAACCAGGCATATCCAATAAATTACAGTAGCATTATGGGCTTAGGACTAAATTCCTCTATAATATATACTTCTGGGACTATACCAAAAATGGGTACATTCATTGAAGATTCAACAACTTCATCATTTAGCTATGGAATAGGTTTTTGCAGTACAGTATACGGCGGATCAAATCCTATATCAAAGGTTACATCTAGTGGCATATATTCTGTTGCAAGTGAGATTTCGCCCCTTGAGTCAGACTCGGTTCCAATAACGTTGAATGGTGCTCAATGCGGCATAGCAGTGTATGTTGAAGGTAAAAATATTTCAATAAATTGCAATGGAAATGTAATTAATAGCACTATTTATGGTTTTGAAATAAATGCGTCTAACAATATTACAATAGATAATTGTAAGCTTTTTGGTGCAGGATTAAGAATATACAATTCAACAAATGTAACAATATTAGATACCGCCCTTGATGGAAAAGGTTTTGATGGAAAGTATGGGATCTCTATAATACAATCTAGCAATATTTCATTCTATAATGTTTCTACTTCAAATTATCTGAAGCCATACTATGTAGCAAATAATTCTAATAATGTAGAATTCTTTGGCATTCCCAATAGCAATGCTCCTTATGCTGCTTCAAATTCTATTGCGGTGCAGCAGTATTTGGATAAAAATCAATTGTTGCAGGATGTTATATTTGCAATATCTCTTGCACTAATTATAATTGCATATGTCTATGCATTTTTTAAGTTTCAGTATAAACCAGGTGCAAAAAATAACCGTAAAAGCAGAAAGAATATTTTAAAACGTAAAAGAAAATCAAATATAAAGTAAGCTGGTTTAATGTTACTATATAATAGCCAAATACTTATTTTTCAAACTATTATAAACTACTTTAAAGTTAATTTTGTAGTATATTTTTGGTATTATTTTTTGTTGTTTCTACTTCTAGTTATCTCGTTGATAATATCTGTGGTATTGACATTAGGAAAAAGTGGCAATAATTACAATAAATCAGTCTTTTATCTAGGAATTATAATTTTATTATTTTTTATAGCAGAAATATTATTCGTTACCCCATTCCATCTTATATATAACGATGAATATATATATGAGAGTGCAGCAAAAACAATGCTTTACCAACATGAATTTGGTATATGTAGTTTTTCAAGCAAACTGTACTGCGTACCTAATACAATAGGTTTTTTTCATGAACCAGGTGGTTGGCCATTTATAGAGGCTATAGGTTTCTACATTTTCGGAGTAAATGGATCCGTTGCATTTGGCGAAAATCTCCTAATTGGTATAATATCGATAATATTTGTTTTCCTTATATCCGGCATATTATTTGATGACATTAATGCACAATTGATGTCTGCTTTAATATTTTCTTTTATGCCACTATTTGATCTATATTCAAGAACTGCAATAATAGATATGCCCCTTCTGTTGTTTGAGTTAATGGCAATATACTTTAGTCTTCTTTATATGAAGACAAAAAAGTTTTATATAGGTGTAACTGCAATTTTGTCAGCTGCTTATGCTCTTGCAGTAAAAGTAGATGGTATTATAATAATACCTATACTGCTTTTAGTCTTGCTTTCTAGCAGGTATATATTTTCAGGAAGCGAAGCAAAGAAAAAACTAATTTTTACAGGGTATCTGATTATAATATTTATTGCAGTTTCAACCCCTGCCTTGATATTCACATATATAGCAAGTTCCCATTCATTCGGTGTAAATGTTGCACTAGGTCAACCCAAATTCTCTTTTGCATATTTGGCTAACAACTCGATACATAATGCACTTTTCTTTCTCGGTAGCTATAATACAGTCAAAACTAATTATTCCTATGTTTACCATGTAGAATTCCCTATTGAGATAACTTTAGTAAGCGTTATAGGCCTAATAAGCCTATATAAGTTAAAACTGAAGAGAGAGATGTTCTTCCTTGTAGGTTGGTTTTTAATTATATTCCTTTTCTATTCGTCATACTATGGTGGCGGCGCACTTTATGGTTTGGGTGCGGACATGAGGTATTTTCTTTCAGATTTTGCATGCATATCAATAATTGCAGGTATAGGTGGAGCCTTTATTATATCTAAATCTATTAACTACATAAAAAACAATCTACCTATTTTTAGCAAAAGAAAGGCATACCAAAAATTATTTGCAGTATCTATATCAATTATAATAATATTTGATTCGATTTTTCAATTCAGCTATATAGTGTCGCAGCCACCTTCTAAAATCGCCACATTTTCAGCAGAACGGGCTGATGAAAGCTTTTTGCTTCAGCAATACAATAAAATACCACCTAATTGCACCGTCGTAACTTTTAAACCGCCATTTTGGTATATAATGAATAGAAGCAACATATATGCATCTTGGCTTTTAGTTACAAAGTATAATAATTCTTTGTACAATATATCACACGGATGCTTGTACTTTGACTATGGACTAAGCTGTTATATAAATTATAGCGATGAAGGTGCACCAGATAACTATCCTGAAATATGCAATGAAATAATGTCAAAATATTCAACACAAAAAATAGCAACATACCACTATACTAATTTTAGTTGGAATGTTACTTTTGGATTATACAAATTAGAAGCTAAAACAGCAAAAAACACGACTTAAGGTTTGTAATACAGGTTGCCACTATCCTGAAGGTCAACCAGGCTACTATTTTGATTTACTCCAGTTGCGTATAAGTTATAATACAAGCGAAGTCCGCATATAGAAGGATCATAAGCCCATTGCTCATTTATCCCCCATATATTCATGCTGTTTATGTAATATATTGCTTCCTCGCTAGGTATAATTACATAACTTCCATTTGATATATTGTTGCAGTTTGGTAAATATACTGTTCCATACTTACCTGATCCATAGTTTACAAAAGTCACTCTCTTATTGTAATGTAAATAGTAAGCTATGTAAGCAGTGTCTAAAGTTGGAGCGTATAAAGTTACATTCGATTTAGTAGTAACATTCGCTATAATTCGAGATGCAGCTATTGCATAGTACATAGAATTTTTGTTTGATATATAATAGTAATAATCTAGTGGCAAAGATGTTGCAAAAAGTATTGCTATAAGCAAAATTGCTGATATCAAAGCAATTTTATTCTTTTTGTATAAAGAAAGTTCAGATATCGCTATCCCCAACACTATTAATATTGGTACTTCTGCAATCATTGCAAAACGCATGAGCTTGTAGATTGGGAAATAGTGTGTAATGCTCATACTACCAAATTCCATATAAAGAATTATGAATACTGACCAACCTATTGCTGGATATGCAAGTTTATTTCTTTTATAAACTAATAAAATTCCGCCTATTAATGCAAAATATGGAAATAATCCAACATCGTTTGGTATTATCTTGTTAATCACAAATATCCTATTGTATAATTGATATAGATTCTGTAAAGCCTTTCCAAAATTAAGTGTTAAGATATTAATCAAAATTGAATTGAGATTATATGGAAAATAGCCGTTTAAGTAAAAATACAAGTTTGTATTTGTATAAAATATTTCATCAAATCCTCCTGCGTTGCTGTAATATCTGTTAGTAAAAAGAATGTTGTAATATGGCGACCCATGGGAAAGTATTAAGTTTATTGATCCAAAAAAAGTTGACCCGGCTAGAAGTCCGATAAAATAATATAGCGCTAAAATTTTTTTATTACTGCGTAATTTTTTTCTGGTGAGTAAGTCAAATATTGTGTATAAAGACAGCATAAATATATAAAGAAAGGCAAGCGGATTTGCTTCAGTTCCGGCAAAGCCCAAAAAACCCGAAATAGAGTAAAACAAAATGCTATTTCGGTCCCTTGCATATATGTAAAAAAGTACAGAGAGGGATATAAGAAGTACAAGCGGCAACATAGGGCTGGGTGTAGTATCCCACTTTAATGAAGACGGGTAAATTGCAAACAGGAACGAAGATATGAGTCCAGCCCTAATGCTATGGAACCTTTTTCCTATGAGGAATACTACAGGTATAGTTATGGCATAGCAAATAAGGTCGTATGCTCCAGCACCAAGATTTGTATAGCCAAACAGCCATATAAATGCTGCAATAGGATAATCCACTAATAATCTTATTGAAAAAATATTTAGGTTTTCAGAAAATGTTCCAATTAAAATACTCGGGGCAAATGACACATATTCAAAATCATCGCCATATAAGCTCATCCCTTTGAAAAATGCGATTGATAAAATCACCCCAAATATAATTATTAAAGTAAGCATGTAGTATTGGTATCTTCCTTCAAAATTTGTTGTTTTTAACCTGTATGGCTGCATTTTTGCCCACCCAAATGAAGTCATGCGGCAAATAGCTGAATAGCTAGTATTCATTGCCGATGTTTATAAATTGTTTAAGCAGGATTATTATAGTATCTTTGCAATATAACTTATAAACGGTGTTTTATCTGAAAATTGAGGGATACATATTAGATGTAGACTATTGGGAGCTAAATGGTGCAATATCTATACGCATGACAGTAAAGACAAAATTATACGGCACCATTGCAATATATGACCCTTCATTTAAGCCGTATTTCTATGTGCTTCCGAAGGACCAGTCTTATTATCAGGAGATAATCTCTTCGAAGATAATAGAGTCAGGGAGGCAGATATCGCCTATTTTGCATGAGGATGTAGAGAAATCGCTTAAAGGTACTAAAAAGAAGTTCATAAAGGTATATGTAGATTCTCCTTCCTATGTACCAAAGCTTAGTTCATACCTATCTAAATATGGCACGTGTTACGAAAGCGATATACCTTTTGCAAGGCGCTATTCAATAGACAAAAATATAATCCCGCTCGTTATGTATTCATTTGAAGTTGAAAAAACTGAGAAAGGCTTTACATTAGTAAGTTCTGAGCGAAGCGATGATATAGGCCAACTTGAATTAAATACTATGTATTTTGATATTGAAACATATAATCCATTAGGCTTCCCAAGGCCGGAGAAAGACCCAATAATAATGATAAGCTATTCCTACGTATCAAATGGGAAAATTGGCAATGCTGTTTTTACAACTAAGGAAATAAACAAAGAATATGTTAAAACTTTCCCAGATGAAGCCTCAATGATAAAAGGTTTTATTGAAGTCATAAATAAATTGGATATTGATGTTCTATCTGGGTATAATTCTGCTAATTTTGATATGAAATACTTAATTGAAAGATCAAAAGTTCTTGGTTTAGATTTCAATATATCTAGGTTTGAAGGCGAGACTAGGATAGAAAAACATGGGCTTGTAGATAAAGTAAAGATTGGTGGCAGAATTCACATTGACATGTACCTTGTAATAAAGTTTATATCTGTTGTTGGGGCGGCAGAAAGCATATTGAAGCTTAATAGTTACAGGTTAAAAGATGTGTACGACGCTATAAGCGAAGATGAAAAGTTAACAGTAGAGAAGACTAAAGGTCAAAAATGGAAAGATATAAACGAATTATGGAATGGGACTTCCGAAGATCTTTGCTTACTCGCCGATTATAACCTGAGCGATTCTGAAGCTCTCAAAAAGGTGTACGAGTACTTTATCCCAATAATGATAGAGATGTCAAGAGTCTCAGGAAACGTGCTTAATGATACATCTGTCTCTACTACTGGCCAAATAGTCGAATACTTGCTTATGCGTTATGCTGTTGCTTTTAATGAAATAATACCAAATAAGCCTACAGAGTACGAAATACGCTCAAGGCTTATAAATCCAATAGAAGGGGCTTATGTTAAAACACCAGACCCTGGAATATACAACAATCTTGCAATATTGGATTTTCGAGGGCTATACCCATCTATAATAATTGCACATAATATAGACCCATCATCCCTATGCGACAATTGCACAGAATACTACGAATCTCCATCAGGATATAAGTTTGATAAAAATAGAAAATCAATTATACCAACAATACTACAGCTTATGATAGAGGAACGCAAAGAAGTCAAAAAGCAGTATAAAAAGCATCCAGAAAATATATTCCTCGGGTCCAGATCGCAAGCGCTTAAAATAACTGCAAATTCGTTTTATGGCTATTTAGGCTATGCAAGATCGAGGTGGTATTCCAGGGAATGTGCTTCAAGTGTGACGGCATACGGGAGGCAGTATATACAGGAAACAATAAGAAGCGCTGAGGAATATGGGTTTAAAGTTATATATGGGGATACAGATTCAATAGTAATATTGTTAGGCAATAAAAGCGAAGCCGAAGTGCTAAAATTTATGAAAGATTTCAATTCGAAGCTTCCTGGCGCCATGGAGCTTGAATTGGAGGATTTTTATACAAGGGCAGTATTTGTTGGGAAAAAATCAGAAAAGCTTCCATCTGGAGCCAAAAAGAAATACGCGATGATATCAAAAAGCGGCCACATAAAGATTAGGGGATTCGAACTCGTAAGGCGTGATTGGTCAAAAATAGCTAGGGATACGCAAAGAGGTGTATTGGAAATTATACTTAAATATGGCGACGCCGAAAAAGCTGCAAATATGGTAAAAGATGTAATTAGAAAGTTAAGAGCAGGGGAAGTTCCTATAAGCGATCTTGCGATACATACACAGCTCAGGAAGAGCATGGACAATTACGATTCCAATTCCCCTGAGCTGGCTGCTGCGCGGAAAGCGCTAAATTCGGGCTTAAAAACAAAGGACGAGCTGGAACATGCAGTAATAAGTTATGTGGTAACAAAAAAGGGCAGCACAATATCTGAAAAGGCTGAATTGGAAGAAGTTGCACGCGATTATGACGCGGAGTATTATATAAACCACCAAATAATACCGGCAACAATGCGAATATTAAAAGAATTGGATTTCAAAGAAGCGGAGCTTACCAATATTGGGAACCAGAAGAAACTTTGAGATGATACCTTGGAAGAATCAAGAAAAAAAGCTGAAGTTGAAGTAGGAGCAATGTCATTTAAGGCCCTAAAATTTGCAGCCAAATTAGTTAAACCAGGCACCAAATTGCTTGATGTAGCATTAGCTGCGGAAAGCTACGCAAAGGAGAACGGATACGACCTAGCATTCCCAATAAACCTCTCATCAAACAATATGGCTGCGCATTATTCCCCTGCTTTTGATGATCAGACTGAGATAGGAGAAAAAGATTTGATAAAAGTTGATTTCGGCGTTGCAAAGAACGGAATACTTGGAGACTGCGCAGTTACGATTGACGTCGGTTCATCTAATGGCAAGCTTGTTGAGGCAGCAGAGGCTGCTTTGCAAAATGCAATATCTATAGTAAGGCCGGGTGTGAGCGTATCAAGGGTGGGCGCAGAAATTGCAGAAACAATATCACGCTACGGCTTTAAGCCAATAAAGAATCTAGGCGGCCATGGAATAGGAGTGCATGACTTGCATGCTGACTTCTTTATACCAAACTATGACAATGGTGATCAGACTTTGTTGGAAGAGGACATGACCATAGCGATAGAGCCTTTTGCAACAAACGGCAAGGGCTTAGTTACCGAAGCAGACATCTGCGAGATATACAGCTTTATTGGTGAAGCTCAAGTAAGGAGCCAGTCAGCTCGCGCACTTATGAGTAAGATAACTTCGGCATATCCAAGCGAGCCATTTGCAGTGCGGTGGCTTGCTGGCCCAGATCCAAACCGTTTTGAATTGTATACGGCAATACAGGAGCTAGTGCGTAATGGAGTTCTCGAGCCGCACCCAACTCTAATAGAAGTAGGCCGTGGGAACGTGTCCCAAGCAGAAGCCAAGCTTTTAGTAACTTCGAATGGCTGCGAGATACTTACAAAATAACTCTGCAAAGTGCTACTGCTGTGAGTCTATTTTTGCTTCAAAATCCTCCAACTTGAGCTGAAACTCGTCATAGCTCTTTATTGTGCTCCTTTTCAATAGGACTTCCCTCGCAAGCAGGTAATAAACGAATGCGAGAGATTTTCTTCCCCTGTTGTTTACTGGTACTACAAAGTCTATGAATTTTGTGGAGTTATCAGTATCGCAAAGAGCCATTATGGGCATGTTTACCTTGCTCGCCTCCTTTACTGCCTGCTTTTCATTTCTCGAATCGCTTATAAAAATCAGCTTTGGCTCGGAAAAATCTTCCCTGTACGGGTTTGTAAATATGCCTGGCGTGACCCTCCCCTTTATGAATCTAGCTCCTATAGCCTCGGAAAACTTTTCTGCAGCAACTATTGCATATATCCTAGAGGCTGTAACTATTACCTCCTTAGGGTCGTAACGCGCAATCATCTCCGCAGCTATTCTTATGCGCGAATCTATGGTCTTAAGGTCTAGCAGATATAGGCCATCCTCCCTTATCTTGTATATGAATTGCTTCATTCCAGGGCTTTTGACCTTCGTAGCGATGTGTATTCCAGATTCCAGATAATCATTCTGGTTTGCAAGTAACTGTTCTTCCATTATAACACCTTATAAAGCATGGGGCCGCCGAGATTTCCAAGCAAGTGCTTTTTGAATTCCCGAAAATATTACTCGGGTCGCCAGCACCCCAAGCTGGAAGCCTACCAGGCTAGCAGACGGCCCCACACGTATTTCTTTTTCGGTTCTAAAAGCTTATATACTATTTGATTATGCAAACTTTTTTCCAGCATTTATGAACTCATCTATAAGTTCAACATTGCCAACAAACATACGCCTGCAGCAATACCTTTCTACTCCAAGCTCGTCAAGCACCTTTCCTGCATCCTCTTTGCCTTTGTTTACGCGTCTATCATATTCTGCCCATTTGTCTGCAACTACTGCACCGCACGTAAAGCATCTTACCGGTATCATCATTTCAATCACTTAATATGTTAAACTTTATCTATATGAAGTCTGGAACCTTGCCCTTGCCTTTGGTCCAAGGTACTTCTTTGGCTCTACCCTTCTCGAATCATCAACAATTATAAATCTGTCATATTTTAGGTATTCGCTTTTCAAAGCCCCGCTTCCAGTAAATTCTACAAGGCCTTTAGCTATTGCGCTTCTGACCGCCTGTGCCTGCGCGCTTATTCCCCCACCTTTTACCCTCACTTCTATATCTACAGATCTTCCGAGGTTTCTGGATAGGTCAGAGAGTATGATAGGTTCCATCATTATGTGCCTCCTTTCCCTCGGTTCAAGCATTTCGAGCCTAGTGCCGTTAACCATTATTATTCCTGTACCATCTTTTATCGTTGCCCTAGCTACGGATTCCTTCCTCTTGCCAGAAACTCTCACTATTTTTGACTCTTTCTTCTTTGCTTTATTTGCCCTTTTAGCCTTCTTTTCTTGCTTTTCTGTTTCGGCATTTGCAGTTTCTTCAGCCATCAAATCACGCTTTTGTCCTATAGCCAAGTAACCTTGACAGCTCCGACAATTTTATAGATTTAACGTACATACCATCCTTGCCTTTGAATCTAATGTCCTCAATCTTCGCCTCCTTGAATATCTCCGGAGTACCTGTAAAAACAAGCAGACGCCTGTATGCGCTTTTGCCACTTGCTTTTCTATATGGAAGCATGCCTCTTATTACTCTTTTCATAAGCATATCTGGCCTTCTTGACCAATATGGCGAATGCTCTGGGTTTGCCTTCTCCTGCAATCTAAGGCGAGTATTGTATTTTTTTATTATGTCCTTTTTGTTTCCGCTTATTATTGCATCTCCAGCGTTTATTATCGCTATCTTCTTCCCCCTTAGGGCCGCTTTGGCAGCTGCGCTTGCAACTCTACCCAAAACACGTCCTTTAGCGTCATATACTATATAATCCTTAGCGTTTATCTCCATGAAATCACACAAGAACCTTCACTCTGCCATTTTTTGAAGAATCAAGCTCCTTGACAAGCTCGCGTATGCTTACAAATCTGCACCCTTTTGAAGCAAGCTCCTCCTTCGCGCCTTCGGTAAAGTTTATGGCAGCTATGCTTACTTTGTGGTCCATGCTGCCCTCTCCTAGAATTTTACCAGGAACTATCACATAATCTCCTTCAGAACTGTTTTTATTAATCTCATAAACGTTAACTTTGAAAGCGCTTCTCCTAGGTCTGGCTGCTGCATTATGTAACTTTTTCCACAGATGCCTGCGCTTGCCATTGGCTACAGCTTCCTCAAGCGTTTTCAGCCATTCTAGTGTATTATCATTCTCCTTCTTCAATGCCATTCAAACACCTTGCTTTATGTCATGCGAGGGGTGAGATTTGAACTCACGCAGTCACTAAAGACACAGGAGTTCTGAAGGAATTCTTCCTTCCTCAGTCCTGCGCATTTGACCATGCTCTGCCACCCTCGCATAAATGCAATCATAATTTTTTAACTTCCTTGCCGAGGGTTTTGAGCTCTCCTGTTATTGCCTCTATGCCTTTGGTAAGTATGGTCCTAGGCGGCATCTGTCCGAAAGTCTCCACATAAAACTCAAAGTCCGAATCCCCTCTCTCTACGAAATTTACAAACCCAGGCTGGAATTTTGCATGGCGCCTTCCATCGCCAAGCACTGCTTTGCCCTCTATCCTTAACCTTTGCTCTTCATTTAGTTTTATTATTGGTATAGCTGAATTCGCCACCTGTATCTCTTTGTCAGCGCTTTTAAGCTCATCTGAATACACTGTTTTTGGTCCGCTAGCATCAAGGGAAAACATAATCTCTGAGTCCTCTTGGTAACCTTTTTCTGGTGTTTTTATAGGTACCAGGCCTATCCTATGTGCTATGAACTCATCAAACATAGGGCTGCTGTTTTCATAAAATGTAACTTTGTCTATTGCGAACGTTTTTACGCTATTCATAATGCTCCTACGCAGAGCGTTTACTTCCCGGAGGGCTGCGCCTTTAATCAGTATGCGTATGTATTTTTCATTTTCCCCAATGAGTTCTATTTTCATAATACTGCACTCTTATATATCGCCAACAGAAGGATTAAAACCCATAGCCAAACAAAGCTGTAAGGCCGATGTACTCTATCCTCTAGGAATTTATATAAGTTTATGACCAATAATATTTATAATTGTATAGGGATGGTGGTTTAATGGCATTTAATGGGCTTCTCTCAAAAGCGATAGAGGCTGGCACCCCGCAAACCGGGCTAGTTCTCTCTTATAAACCACGTTTCCACATTTCTTCTAAGCGTGCTGAGGAATTCGGGATGTCATATTCATTAGAAAAAGGCGATTTCGTAATCATGCGCAATAGAAATGGTATTATTGAGTATTCCAATGCAAAAAATTTGACCTATGATATGCTGCTCTCAGTTTACGACTTTAATTCTGGAATGACTGCAATAGCCCGCTTTGAGGTTTTTGGGCAAAGCATACTGAGCCAATTTAATACATTTATAAAGTCGCTAAAGAAGCCGAATCTGGAAGCTAGGATTATAGGCTTGCAAAGCACTTCACCTACAACAGAGGTGCGCAAGTCACTCGACATGATAAATAGGTTTGGCATATCGCTCAATGAAGTGGATCTTTTTGGGGAGAACATGCGGCACATATCAATCGAATCAAAGAGGGGGATGAGTATGGACCTGCTGCTCCTCAACCGCGTTTATAGGCCGGGCGAGCTTAAAAATACGCAGACATACGAGCAATTCAAGAGGGGTGAACTCCCAGAGACTGTGCAGCCTAAAGCAATGCCACAACCTAATGTCGAAAAGCCTGTGGTAGAGCCCTCACAAAAAATTGACAAGCCGCCAGTAGTGCAACCATCGCAGTCTTAATGAGACTAGCGATAATATTAGTCGAGTTCTTTAGCGTGCAATTCATTGTGGATATACCTTCCCCCGATATTATCACTGGACATAATGTATATTTTTGAGCAAACGAAGCTCCCAAGCATTATGCCTCTGTTTTCTCTTACAAAATTCTCCGCACATTCCCTGCTAGTTTTTATTAGCCTTGCTACTGTAATATGCGGTAGGAAAGTCCTGGTTTCTGTACGTAATCCAATTGTAGATGCAGCAGAATTTATTAGCGACGAAATTCCTGCAAGTTCGGCACTCCCCGAAGCTATTTTTGCATATACCAAACGCCCATAAAGGTTTCCAAAGCCAATGAGTTCTACTTTAAACCGCGCAATAG
>JAVZPY010000008.1:6910-14813 GCA_038881415.1 Candidatus Micrarchaeaceae archaeon | reverse complement strand
AGCACCCTACCCCGCTTCTAAGGACGCGGGAATTTCTATGGAATTAGGGGCATACAGTATTCGCTACAAGAGAGGAAGCCGAAGCAGAGCGCGACCAGATCCTTGGAATATACCAAAAAGTGCTAAAAGAATACCTTGCATTGGAGGGCATACCTGGGCAGAAGACAGATTCTGAAAAATTTGCAGGGGCGGAGAAAACATTTAGCATAGAATTTGTAATGCCAGATGGAAGGATATCGCAGGGCCCAGATTTTCATAATGATGGGCAGAAATTTGCTAGGGCTTTCGATATAACGTTTTTAGACAGAAAAGGGAATAGGGAATACGTATACCAAAATACTTTTGCAATATCGACAAGAATTATTGGAATAATGCTAGGTATGCATGGTGATAACAAAGGTATAATAATACCACCTAAACTGGCCCGCACACAGATAGTAATAATACCAATATACAAAGAGTCAAACATGGATATGGTGTTGAAAGCAAGCCTGGAGTTAAAGAAAAGGCTTTCAAAATCATTTAGGGTATTCTTAGATGATAGCGACGCGTATTCCCCTGGTTGGAAATTTAATGAATGGGAGAAGTGCGGTACACCAATCCGCATAGAGTTAGGCGAAAGGGAGATATCATCAAAGTCTGTGATAGTGGTAAGACGGGATACAAATGAAAAGATAGAAATCGATGAAGTAAAACTAGAAAATGAGCTCCCTAAGATCTTAGAATCGATACACCAAAACTTATATGAGAGATCCCGCAACCTGATAAAGTCCAAGCTTGTAAAAGTAGAAAATTATGAACAGCTGAAGGAAGTGATAGCAGCAGGCAAGGCAGCAAAGGCCCTTTGGTGCGGCAACGCAGCCTGCGAGGAAAAGATAAAAGATGAAACTTCTGCAAAGTCTTCAAATATGCCTTTCGGGGAGCAGGATAATGTAAGCGGCAAGTGCGTTTACTGCGGCCAGCCAGCGAAATACGTTCTAAATTTTGGGCGCTCTTACTGACTACTGCTTCTTTGATACTTTCTTTACTGCATCCTCAAATATGTCAAGGCCAGCATCTACTGTACTTTTCTTGACCGTTAATGGTGGGATTATCCTTATAGTAGATTCGCCAGAAGGAAGTAAAAGCAGACCGTTGTCAAAGCATTCAAGCTGAATCCTGTCCCTATCATCAGGCGCAGGCTCTTTGCTCTTCTTGTCTTTTACGAATTCAACTCCTATCATCAGGCCTATTCCGCGCACATCCCCTATTATCTCGTAATCCTCCTTCATTCTTTCAAGGCGCTTCATGATATACTTCCCTTTTTCAACAATCTCCTTAGAAAGCCTATCCTTTTTCGCCCATATCTGCTTTAAGGCCTCGTATCCGCCAGCCGCCACTGCGAAATTGCCACCAAAAGTATTGGCATGTTTGCCATAAGGTATATCTCCAAGAGCATTGCTTGTTATGGTTGCGCCTATAGGTAATCCACCACCAAGGGATTTTGCCATCGTATAGATATCAGCAGTTACACCAAAGTTATCCAGTGCGAGGAACTTCCCGGTCCTCATATACCCAGATTGAACTTCGTCAGCTATCATTAGCATGCCATTTTCGTCAGCAAGGCGCTTAAGCTCTTTGAAATAATCCAGCGGAGGCACTATGTAGCCCCCTTCGCCCTGTATGGGCTCAAACATTATTGCACTAACCTCCTTCGGCGACGCTTCCTTGGCCAGCGGGTATTTCCTTATGTAATCTATGCATGCGAACCCGCAGCCTGGGTATTTTTCATTAAAAGGGCACCTGTAGCAGTATGGATATGGCGCATGCAGGTCATTCGGAAATGGGCCAAAATTTTCGCGTTGTATATATTTTGATGCAGTAACGCCTAATGAGCCACCGGTCCTTCCGTGGAAACTGTTATAGAACCCGAGTATGTAACTCCTCCCAGTGTATATTTTTGCAAACTTTATTGCAGCTTCATTTGCTTCAGTACCAGAATTGGAAAGGAACAATTTTCCAAAGCCCTTCGGCATAAACTTCATAAGCTGCTCCCCGAACTTAAGCGGCATCTCCCCATAAAAGTCAGTAAATGCTGCATGCATGAGCGTGTCAACCTGTTTTTTTATTGCCCCCCTAATTTTAGCGTTTGCATTGACGCCCAAGTTGTAAACTGATATGAAGCTTGTGAAGTCTATGAATTTCCTATTGTCTATGTCGTATGCAAAATCGCCCTCTCCACGCTGAGGTATGAAATAAAATGGTTCCCTTGTAGTTGTAAGAAATATCCTCTTGTCTCTAGCAATTATGTCCTTAGCCCTTTTTGAGAGAACAGTTTTCATTTTCTCATCTTTGAATCTTTATACTTCCTATACTCAAGAAGAGCCTTAAATGCACGCGCTGCCTGGTCTGGAGATGAGTATACGGGCACCCCGGAACTCTCCATCATATTCCTATGCGCTTGCGTATAGCTGCCCCCTGGGCTTACAACAGCTATGGGCTTCTGCTTTGTTGCAGAATAATTTATAAGGCTGGCCGCAACCCTAGAATCCGCTCCAGGAGTCTGGAATAGTGCTATTACCATTATTGCATCAACATTTGGATCAGACCCTGTTATTTCCAGAGCTGCTGCAAATCTTTTATCATCTGCATCGCCAGCCATATCCATTGGCATCCTTATGTTAACTATAGGTGGCATTACTTTTCTCAACGCCCTTTCAGATTCTTTCGAGAATGATGCAAGTTCAAGCCCGGCTTCATATAGAGCATCTGTCGCTATTACTCCTACCCCTCCTCCATTAGTTATTATTGCAACCCTTCCCCCTTTCGGAAGAGGCTGGCTGTCAAACATTTTTGCAAAATCCATAACGTCCTGCATTGTATTAGCTTGGGTTACGCCAAATTGCCTAAATATCGCTTCATATGTTTGGTAGCTTCCTGCAAGCGAAGCAGTATGTGAATGCGCAGCTGTAGCACCTGCTTCTGTAGCACCGCCCTTTATCATAACTACAGGTTTCTTCATAGTTATATCCTTCAAAGCTTCTATGAATTCCTTTCCTCTCTTTGCGCCTTCCATATAGAAGATTACCACCGAGGTTTCATCATCTCTTGCAAGGTAATCAAGTATGTCAACCTCGTCTATATCTATAGCATTCCCATATGAAATAAATTTGGATAGCCCAAAACCCTCAGCGTCTATCATGTCCAATATGGAGCTTCCTACAGCGCCGCTCTGAGAAGCGAAGCTTACCCCCCCTATTCTTGGTCTGTCTATTTTAAAAGTTGGCAGGAAAAGCGTGTCTACCGTTGATCTGGTGTTCATTATGCCGAGGCAGTTTGGCCCCATCAATATGAATGAGTACTTGTTCTTTATATCTACAAGTTTTTGTTGGAGCTCCACCCTTCCTATCTCGGCAAAACCTCCACTAACAATTACCACGCTTTTAGCTTTTGCTTTTCCGCATTCCTCCAAGACCTTCGGGACAGAATCCGCAGGCACTGCTATGACAACAAGGTCTATCGGCTTTTTTATATCTAGAATACTGCTGTAAGCAGGGTAGCCAAGTATCCTATCTCCTTTTTTGGCATTGATATTTACCGGCCATATTGGTCCAGAGTACCCAACGTCGATATAATTTTGCATTATTATATGGCCTACTTTGTTTGGATTATTTGTAGCTCCTATTATCGCTACGCTTTTGGGCGACATCAGTGTGTCAAAAAGCCTCCTTCTGGTATTCCAATCCATCAAATCCCTCTAAACCATAATCCTAAGGTCCACCGCGTCATACGTATTGTCGTGCAGTATTATTGGATTCAAATCAAGCTCTTTTATATCGTTCTCTGAAAGCATCTTTGAAACTTTCATCAGCAGATCTATTACTGTGGCCTTCGAAGCTGGATTACCCGCAACAATGCTTTTAGATCTGAGCTGTTCAACCATAGATTCGGCATCATACTTTGTTATTGGGCATACTCTCAATGCAAAATCCTTAAAGACCTCTACGTATATGCCGCCTAATCCGAATAAAATCAATTTTCCGAATTGTTCATCCAGCCTTCCGCCAACTATAACTTCAATCCCTTTTGGGGCCATCCGCTGGCCTAAAATCCTATAAGGCTTATATTTTTTTGCCCTTTGCGAAAGTTCATAAAATTTTTTTTCTGCATCATAAGCAGACACATCAAGTTCAACCAGGCCGCTTTTTGATTTATGAAGTGCCTTCTGTGATATTGCCTTCATTGCTATTGGCCCTGACTTTGCAAAATTAACGGCGTCTTTCGTACTTTCAAGATATCTGCTCTCTATAGAGTGTATCCCATACTTCTCAAGAAGTGACCTAGCTCTATCATATTCCAAAAGGCGAGGCATGGTATCACAAGTTTTTGATTAAGAGGACAACCAAAACTATTATTACAACTATTAGCAATACCAATATTCCAATTCTTTTAGGTGATATCCCAGTTTTAGGAGCAGATTTCTGAAGTTCATCCACCATAAGCTTATTCTCCACCTGTTCTTGCGGCTGCGCGGCGTTAATCTGCTGATTCTGCTTCGGCTGCTGTATCCCTATCTGGCTACTACTTTCCGGATACTGTACATGTTGCTGTGCATAAACTTCTTGGTTTTGTTGCTGAGCTTGCACAGGCTCTGGGTTTTTCTTTTCGACTTTTGGCATTCCCTCCTTTGCTCTAAGGAATCCCTTCTCAGTTAAGGATATCGACACCAAACCGTTCCTTATTTCATATGCTACAAACCCCTGCTTTGAGAGCTTGTAAAGGTGCATTGCAAGATCTGTATCCGCTATGTTTACTGCACCAGTTATGTCACCCAAAGACCTTTTACCGCTTGCAAGTTGATTAATAAGCTCCATATCAAGGCGGTCGAACTCGCTTTCTGACTTTGCCGCAAGGTCTTGTAGCAATTTGTTGCCCAAATCGGTTATCTTGATTG
Organism: Candidatus Micrarchaeaceae archaeon; assembly: GCA_038881415.1. Classification (GTDB taxonomy): domain Archaea; phylum Micrarchaeota; class Micrarchaeia; order Micrarchaeales; family Micrarchaeaceae; genus JAJZYW01. The sequence continues at coordinate 9,880 of JAVZPY010000008.1, read as the reverse complement.
CATTTTGGCCTGGAAAATTAGCGCTAAACTCTATAAGCTTCTTCATCTTTAAAGTTCCCAAAATATTAGACGCGTCGAAAAAAGACGAATTTATCGCACTCCCAAAGTTTTCCACATATACCTGCGGAGTTATCCTTGTCAAGGCGACTACATCGATGAAATTAGGTTCTGATGGCATAAAATCATTCAATTCCATTATATCCATAACAACTTTTATATATGTATTTTAATAAAGTGTGATTGTTCGTCATATTTTATGCTTGCGTGATTTTTTGCAATTCATTTTCTACGGCGGTGCTCAAGAAATTGGAAGGTCATCTATCTTAATGGGCGATGAAAGGAAAATAATGTTAGATTTTGGTATAAAGGTAGATCACAAAACCGAATTTCCAATATCAGTTCCACAGATAGATGCCGCAGTAATAAGCCATGCCCACCTAGACCATAGTGGCTTTGCACCAGCGCTCTACAACGACAATTCCTGCCCAGTTTTTGGAACAAAGCCAACACTAGAGCTTTCTCTGCTTCTAATAGAAGACGCGATGAAAATTGCAAAAAATGAGCATTCAAATATACATTACCACAAGCGCCAGACAGCAGTATACAAGAACAAGTTCGTCACGCTTAATTTTGGTCAGAAAATCAACTTTGGCAACTACGAAATCTCGCTTTATGATGCAGGTCATATTTGTGGCAGCGCAATAACATTGATAGATAGGAAGCATGGCAGGGATAACAAGAGGGTAGTATATACTGGAGATTTTAAGTTAAGCAGCCAGTTCCTTCATAACGGTGCGGAAGTTGTAAAAAGCGACATATTAATTATAGAATCTACATACGAATCACGCGAGCATACTGACAGAAAGGAACTCGAATCAAGGTTTATCGAAGACATAAAAGCAGTTCTGGATGACGGAGGAACTGTACTTATACCTGTTTTCGCTGTTGGAAGAAGCCAGGAAATACTCGGCATACTTTACAAGCACAGGTTAACACCAGTATCATATATGGATGGAATGGCAAGGGCTGCAACTACGATTGTAGCTAAGAATTCAAAATTCATAAAAAATGGCGATATCCTTTCAAAAGCGGTAATGGAGACTATATGGGTTGACGACTACCATATAAGAAAAGAAGCTCTCAAGGAACCGTCAATAATACTTACAACTGCAGGAATGCTAAATGGAGGTCCTGCGTTAAACTATATTACAAAACTCAACAAAAGCTCAAAAATATTCCTAACAGGATACCAAGCCGAAGGCACAAACGGCAGGCAGATTCTGGAGGACAACTCAATAACAATAGACAACAAAAAGATACGCATAAATAACGAGGTAAAGCAGTATGACTTCTCTGCCCATGCAAGCGATTCTGAGCTTTACGAGTATGTAAGGCGCAGCGCCCCAAACCATGTCATATGTGTTCACGGCGACCGCAGCAGCACAATGCACTTTGCTGAGTCCCTAAAGGGCGAAGGATTTGATGCATATGCGCCTGCTGTTGGGGAGAGGATAGAACTGCCTGGCTAATTTCTAGGAAAGGTCCAAAGATGCAGCTATGAAAGGCAATATTATTGTAACATCACCGTCTATTGTCACATATTTTGCCCTTTCCTTTATTTTGCCCCATGATACAGCTTCAGTAAGCCTGGCTCCTGAGAGGCTGCCATCGAATTGCGAGGCTGTTGTTATGTAAACAGCATAATCAAGCCCACCCTTGAATTGGTTCCACCAAATCACATGGTGCTTGCTTATGCCACCGCCTATCATAAGTGCTCCGGTGACCTTATTGTCAAATGATATATTGCTTAGGGCTAGCTCGTCTTTTAGAAGGTTAAGCTTGAAATCATGGTCTTGTGAGAAAAGGGCAAGCTGCGTTCCGAATGCACCATCAACTATACCTGGATTGTATATCCGTACATTGTTGAGATAAGCCTGCCTTAAAATCGAGTTTGGATCCTTTATCCTTTTTCCAAACTCTGCTATTATTTCGCTTGGCGAATATTCTGTCTTATGGCCCGCCTTAGAGTATAAATCTTTCATAGTTGAGTTGAATGCTTCCTCTAGTTTGCCGCCATATTGGTAATTCTCTATGAATACGTTTCCAAGCCTATAGATTTTTGCTCTATGCAGTGCAGCGTCATCAGCTTCAAATGAGCCTTTAGAGTATATGCCTCCATAAGCTCTTGCTATATCATGGTCCAGTGTTCCACACGTGGTTATTATAGCATCAAAATATTTTACCATCCCGGCCAGCACGCCCCTCAATCCTGTAGATACAATATCTGCAGGGAATGATAGGAAGTTGAAGGAGTTTTTGTCTTTTATCATATCGCCAAGAATCTTTGCCCCATCTATCATATGCTGGCCTGAGAACCCGCCTATATCCTCCATTTCTTTGAAGAGTTCAGACACCTTCATTCCTTTGCTTATTTTTATATCCTTAACCTTCCTTAGTAGAATATCTTTTTTTGTGTAATCCATGAAAATCAATGAGCTATTGCAACTTTCTATTTATTATTTTTTTTGCAAGTGTGCCGTTCCAAAATCTGCACAAATTATTTAAGGCTTAATACGAAATAGATACTGGGCGCAATCGGTTGATTATATGGAAAATCCTGCTCAGAAAGAGGAATTTTTAAGTCAAGATGACGAAGAGATACTCAAGTTTATAGAATTGTCAAAGCCAAAAATATACATAGTTGGGACTGGCGGTTCGGGAAGCAACACGATAAACAGGCTGAACTCAATAGGTGTGAAAGATGCAATTCTTGTTGCTATGAATACCGATGCACCCCACCTTGTTAAGACCAGGGCTGAGCGGAAGCTACTTCTAGGCAAGAAAGTTACAAGGGGTCTTGGTGCAGGAAGCGATATAAAAGTGGGGGAGGTTACAGGAATGTAGAAAAAGAGAGGGTTAAATTTATCTCCCAGGAGATTGTTAAGAAAAAGAGGAAAAATACCCTAGTTA
>JAVZPY010000008.1:0-6900 GCA_038881415.1 Candidatus Micrarchaeaceae archaeon | reverse complement strand
GAGGCTGCGATAGAGAGCAAGGATGAGATAAGGCACCTGCTATCAGATGCGCAGGTTGTATTTATTACATGCGGTCTTGGAGGCGGAACTGGTACAGGCTCAGTTGCAACAATAGCGCACGAGGCTAGGGAAGCAGGTGCGCTTACAATAGCAATCGTAACTTTGCCATTTTCAAGCGAAGGTAAGGTAAGGATGAAGAACGCTTTGGAAGGTCTTTCAAAGCTCAGAAAGGTATGCGACACCACGATAATAATACACAACGACAAACTGCTTTCAATAGCCCCTGACCTTCCTCTGAACATGGCTTTCAGAGTTTCCGATGAAGTTTTAGCGAGCGCCGCGAAGGGCATAGTAGAGATGGTTACAAAACCAGGAATGGTCAACATAGACTTTGCAGATTTGAAGGCAGTGCTAAAGGAATCAGGCTACGCAGTAATAGGAATAGGCGAAGGCCTACCTACAAACGATGGGACCAGCAGAGCTGCAGTGGCCCTTGAAAATGCTATAAAAAGCCCTCTACTAGATGTAAATTTTGCAAATGCAAAGAAAGCGCTTATAAATATAACTGGCGGCGAAAGCCTTACGCTTCGCGAGGCCGAAATGATATTCCAAGAGGTTTCAAGTAGAATAAGCGAAGACGCAATGGTAAAATGGGGTGCAAGAATAGAGGAATCTATGCAGAAGGACGCTCTTAAGGTAATGATAGTGATAAGTGGCGTAGAATTTCCAGAATATACCGAGGAAGGAATTAAGCGAAGCATAAAGAATATAGATAAGAATGAGCCCCTAGACCTGGACGAACTTTTTACAGGTAAGTGAAAAAATCAAGAATGATGCTTTAACCTGCGTGCTACAAGCTTGCTGTTTATCTTCCTTTTGATTAATATGTTGTTCTTGTAGCACCTACCAGAGCAAAAGTACTTGATTGCTCCAGTCCTATATACATACATTATTCCTGATCCTTCCTTTATCTTCTTAGAGCAATATGAACATTCCATCCCTATTTCACCTTTATCTCACGGGCTTCCCTGTTTGTATCAGGCAACCTTATTACGTCTCCTACTCTTGCCGGTCCGAGCATATTGCGCCTTATTATTCTTCCCTTATCCCTTCCCTCGAGGATTCTGCAGCTAACCTGATATATCTCCCCATATATTCCAGTCTTCCTTCTCCTGTTTATTTCAACTATCTCTGCCAGGAATCCAGAAAATTGCCGCTGTGCCTCTTCTTCCATAAATCATCACTCCTTCTTCTCCTTCTTTTCTTCCTGCTGTTCTTTCTTTTGGCTGCTTCCTGTAATCCTAGAAATTATGTCTTTTATATTCTGTGCGGCATTGCCCTGGTTCTCAACTGCTACTGCAGTACACGGTACATTCAATCCTATCGCCTTGCCAAGCTCAAGCTTGTTAGGTACATAGCTGTATGCAATTTTCTTTTGCTCGCATAATGTAGGTATATGCATTACAACTTCTTCAGGATCTACATCTTCGGCTATAACAACAAAAGAAGCAAGGCCACGTTCAACGCTCTTTGTAACTTCATTTGAGCCCTTCTTAACGCTCCCAGACTGCTTTACAAGCTGGAGCGCTTCATATGTTTTCTTTACCACTTCCTCTGGTACCTCGAATTTCACGAAAGACTTTGCCATAATAACACCGTCAGTTTCCATCATTCAGTAAATAGAAATTGCAATAATAAATTGCTAGCAAACATATATAAACTTCATAGGTTAATCGAGGAATTGTTCAGGTTTCGGCGGATCTGGCGGTTGCCCCTTTCTTTCCCTTATTTCTCTGACAACTTTGCTCTGCAGCTCAGATGGCAGCTTTTCATATCCTGCAAACTCCGTATACCATATAGCCCTTCCCTGTGTTAGGCCGCGCATATCATTCGAAAAGCTTTTAAGGGTCTCTGCTACTGGCAATTTTGCTATTATCGTTACTTCCGCCCTATCCTGATTTACAGTAAGTATTTGGCCGCGCTTGCTCTGAAGGAATGATATTATATCAGACATATTGTCCTGCGGTATGCTTATTGTAAAGTTCTGCTTCGGCTCAACCAAAATTACTCCAGCAGTAAGCATTGCAGCGTAAATAGCGTTCCTTATGGCTGGTATTATCTGCGCAGGTCCCCTGTGTACAGGATCCTCATGGATGGTAGCATCAACTATGCTCACCATTATCCCTGAGCATTTTTCCCTTGCCAGCGGACCATCCTTGACAGCCTGCTCAAATCCATCTATAAGAAGCTCCATTACCTCATTCATGTACTGCACTCCATGTGTGGCGTCAACAAGTATATTCCTGTTGCATACATCCACCACACTTTTTGCAATGGCTCTGTCAAGCCCGGCTTCTATAAATGTGTCTACTGCAGTCTGCCCCTTCGGTTTGCCTTCCTTTATCTTTCCCTCGTCCATAGCCGCCAAAGTTTTCTCCGGGAGTGGCTCGACAGTTACAAAAAATCTGGAGTGCTTGTTCGGAGATTTCCCCATAATGGGCCCTGCTTTGCTGTTTATAGTTTCATTATAAACTACTATCGGTGGGCTCGTTATTATAGGGATTTTGAATTCATCCCTAATTTTTGTCTCTATAACATCAAGATGAAGTTCGCCTATGCCGCTTATCAAATGTTCTCCTGTTTCCTGGCTTATCTCAACTTTAAGGGTAGCATCCTCTTTTGAAAGCACTCTGAGAGCCTCTATTAGTTTGGTCATATCCCTCGAGTCTTTTGCTTCTATTGCTTTTGTGACTACTGGCTTTGAGTAATGCGTTATGCTCTCAAAAGGCTCTATCTGGTTCTCGCTTATAGTATCCCCTATCGAAAGATCCTTTAGGCCTATAAGTGCGGCTATGTTTCCAGCTGGAATTTCGTCAACTATTATCCTATCAGGTCCCATATACAGGGCTACCTGTTGCACGCGCTGCTTGTTCTGCTTGCTGCTAGCATAAAATTCCATGCCTTTTCTAACAACCCCTGAAAAAACCCTCGCAATTATTACCTCGCCGCTGTGCTGGTCGTATGCAACTCCAAATGCAACCATATTGCATTTGGCTTTATCATCAGTTTCAACCATTGCCTTTCCGTCTTCCGAATTGATGTCGCCATGCCACATGTTGGGCACTCTGTATCTCTGTGCTTCCTTAGGGCTTGGCAGGTGTTCAACCACCATAGAAAGAATCGCATCTTCTATAGGAGCAATATCCTGTAGCTTTTGTTCATCACCTGCAGCAGTATACTCAAATACCTGCTTGAAGGATACGTTCTTCTGCTTCATCATCCTTACAGATATTGCCCATCTTTTCATTGCAGATCCAAAGCATACGCTGCCCTTCTCCACCCCTACCTTCCATTTGTCTGCAAACTCCTCAGGGGAATATTGCTCTATCATTCTGTTTATGTCTTGTATAAGGGCAGCAAGCCTGGCCTGTGTCTGTTCTGGGGTCAGCCTAAGCTCGTTCAGAAGCCTGTCTACTTTGTTTACAAAAAGTACTGGTTTGGCGCGCTCTTTGAGGGCCTGCCTAAGTACAGTTTCAGTTTGCGGCATTACCCCTTCAACAGGGTCAACCACAAGTATCACTCCATCAACCGCCCTCATTGCCCTTGTAACATGGCCTCCAAAATCTACATGGCCTGGCGTATCTATAAGATTTATTATGTAGTCCTTATCCTCATAAGTAAAACCCAATGATATATAGGCGCTCTTTATAGTCATGCGCCTGTCCTTTTCTATCGCCTCATAATTGGTATAAAGTACATCGCCGGCGGCAGAACGGGGTATTAAGCCCGCTTTTGCAAGTAAGGAGTCGGTAAGCGTGGTTTTGCCATGGTGAACGTGAGCTATTATTCCTATATTCCTCACTCTAGTTACATCCTTCATCATCTTGGTTACTTCTTCCACTACAAATTCTTTCCTTACCATAAATACGCACCACTAACTTTACTTGGCGCTCCTTGCCATGCGCTCTATTTCATTCTTTCTTTTGACTGCATAGCTGTTTACGTCATTATTTGCTGCGAGCATTATCTCATTTGCAAGGACATCGTACATTTTTTTCTTTTTGCCGAATGAGCCTATTACAGTAGCCATCGCTATGTTCTTAAGCGCTATGTCGAGCCTTCTGCTCGCACTTACATCGACTGCCACGTTGGATATTATGCCCCCATACCTAACCCTTGTAGTATCCTCTATTGGGGCGCTATTCTCAAGAGCACGAACAAACATCTGCAGTGGATTTGAGTTTGATCTCTCATTAATAGCATCAAACGCTTTCTCTATTATGTGCATAACCTTTATCTTCTTGCCTTGCAGCCTTCCTTCAGTCCTTATAATTTTGCCGCCTACCCTGCCTCCAGTTCCGCCTCTCATCATTGCGTTTTCTAGCCTTTCTACTATGTTTAGCTCTGCCTTTGAAAGGTCCTTTTGGCTTTTTCTCCTGAAAGTGCTTGGATATTCTAGCGGTGTCAGGTTAATGTACCTTTTTAAGCTCACATCCTCAACATTTACTGCATAACTGTATTTTTCAAAAAGTTTTCGCTCTTGTGCTTGCTGTTTCTCCCCGTCATTAGCCTGGGCTTTTGCCGCTTTCTTTGTAGTGCGCTTAACCTTTTTGGGTTTCTCCTCTGCAGCAGTAACAGCTTCGTCTTTCACAGCATTTTCTTCAGCCATAAGAACCATTACCTCTTAGGTTTGTCCTTTCTGCCAGTCCTAACTTCTTCAAGGCTGGCTCCATTCACTTCTACTACCTTGTATTTCATGCCCGGTATGCTGCCCATCTGCCCTCTCTGCGAGCCACCCATGCCTTCTATTGTAACCTCATCGTGTTCATCTATAAAGTTTATGGAGCCATCGTGCGGAACAAAAGCTCCAACTACTCTGTTGTTTTTTATCAATTGGACTCTAACGCATTTTATCTGACCAGAGTGGGGCTGCTTCTGCTCAACTACAAACTTCTGCAAAACAAGAGCCTTTGCCCTTGGCACGGTGCCTACCGGGTCATATTTTTGCTTTAGTTTAAGTTTCTTCCTTTTTAGCCACTTCTTAAGCATGCGCTGCCTTTTTCTCTGTTTTAGCAGTTTCCTCGCAGCAAATTCACCATTTGGCAATTACTCACCACTAAAATTTTTCAGTATACCCGAATCACCAGGGTTTATTATAGAAATCACAGAAACAGAATACGGTTTACCGCATACAGCTCCGAATTCTATCGGAGTCCCATCAAACACCACTATTTTTATCCCTGCTATCTTAGACAAGTGGTTTAAGTCATCTAAAAGCTCCTTTTTGCTCTTGGATGTAGTTACTATAAGTTTAGCTTTGCCCTCAATTATAGACTTTATTGTGCTTTTGGCTCCTATAGCAGTCTCTCCGCTATCTACGGCCAGTCTAACATCTATGTTTAAATCTGCCATATATATCCTTTTCAGAAAAGGTAAACGCCGCTACACTGGACAGACGGCGATGCATACGATTATTGTAAGGAAAAGTATATATAATTATTGAAAATGGCAATATTCTACTAAATTGACATGCAGAAGCCCCAGGCAAGCAATACACAATGTTATTCAACAATCAGTATGCGTATACTGCACCTGTATCTATTTACATATTATCTTGCAACACTGCAGCAAAATAATAAATTATTCAGCCATCCCAAACGCTATATAATCACAATATCCTTTGATTTTATCTGGCAAAAGGAATTAACAAAACTCTCAACCAGACGAACTTGATCCTTATCCACTTGGTGTTCCACCAACCCTATTTCATGCCATTTTAAATTCTCTGCGCGCATTTATATTTTCCCGGTGGTTGCAAGCAACGCCCTCTTTCAATGCGTTATTGTATAATTGCAGCCAGCAGGCTGCCTAAAGTCGCCACTTAATATCAGTTTTATGTATCCTATAAATGGCACAGACACTATTACCCTCCCATTCACTTCTGAAGAATTTATTGGTATGTTTCCGTACTGCATATCCAGCCCTGGATTGTTGTCCCCCTTAGTGAGTATATAGTATTCCCCTTGCGCGTCAAGTACTGCGTACACTCTATGCACCACATATGTGTCTCCATTAGCATAAAATGAATCTTGCGGTACGGTTCTATACACTATTATAGAATTATTCCTGTCGCCGGATATTATAGTATTTCCTATCTCTATTGCAGTAGTATACGCTTCATTGTAAGAAACCCCATCGCTGTAATTTACTTTCCTCTCGCCGCAAAAATACCTGACCAAGTTGCTGCTTTGAGAGGCATTTGATATAATGTGTTCTGGCCCAGAACCTATTGCAAGCAACCCAATTTCATATCCTGGCTTAATTATCTGTGATACAACTGTCCCCTGCGAGTAGTTCTTATATGCTACGCATGCGTTAAACTCATTGCCTATATTGCTTTCCATGGCAGCAAATTCACTTTTTGTAACATTTACTATCGGAGCCCTAAGCTTGGAAACATTTATACCCTGCACAAGTATCATGTCCCCTCTGTTTAGCGTGGGTAGCATAGAACAACTCGGCACTACGTCTATAGGTGTTGGTGTTGCGAGGATAAATCTCAGGGCAATCCACAGCCCTATTACTATTGCAATAGCAACAGCTATCTCAGTACCCTCCCTCACAAAATTGCTTCTGTTGATTCCGCTGACCAACTCTATCCCTATTATAACTACGAGTATTGCGAATGCCGCGCCGCCCAAGGCTATAGAGATATAACCATATTCCCCAAAGCGTATGTATAGAACTAGCAGTATGGCAAAGGCAATGTAGAGCGGCCATACTACAATACCTTTTTTCTCCTGCTGCCTTTTTCTCTTATCCCTATGCATCCCCTTTGCCATCAAAGCGCCCGATTCATGTGCCAATCTCCTTAATTTCCATTCCAAAAGCCTTAGACTC